>VGQR01000192.1 GCA_016882345.1 Cyanobacteria bacterium K_DeepCast_35m_m2_023 | reverse complement strand
TACCCTGCCGGCGGCGTCAGGGGGCTCCCATGAGCATGAACATCAAGGACGAGCGCGTCCATGCCATGGCCAAGGAGCTGGCCGCCCGCCGCGGCACCACCGTCACCGATGCGGTGCGCCAGGCGCTGATGGCCGCGCTGGAGCGCAGCGGCACCAGCGATCAAGCCGCCAAGGCAGCCCAGGAGGCCAAAAAACAGGAGCTGTTGGAACTGCTGCAGAGCTTCAAGGGGCTGCAATGGGCCAATGGGCGCAACAGCCGCGAGCTCCAGGACGAGCTGTACGACGAGCACGGCCTGCCCCGATGACACCCATGGTCATCGACACCTCGGCCCTGATGGCGATCCTCAAGGCCGAATCGGACGCCGCCAGCCTGCTGGCTCGGCTGAGCGATCCGGGGCCCAAGCACCTCTCCACAGCCACGCTGCTGGAAACCCGCATCGTGCTGGAGTCTCCATTGGGCCAGGCCGGCCACGACGCCCTCGATCTGCTACTGGCCAAGGCCGCGATCACCACCATCCCCTTGGAGACAGCCCATGTGTACTGGGCCCTGGCGGGCTGGCGCCGCTATGGCAAAGGGCGGCACCCGGCGGCCCTGAATTTCGGCGATTGCTTCAGTTATGGGCTGGCCAAGGCCCTGGAAGCGCCGCTGCTGTTCCAAGGAGCCGACTTTGCCGCCACCGACGTGATCGACGCCCTGGAGCGGCAGGCTGACTGAGACGCGGTGCGCTCTGCCTAGGATGCTCGCGCCGCCGCTGCCGTTCGGGCCGCCATGACCCAGCTCGAGACCCGCACAGAGCCGATGGTGGTCAACTTCGGCCCCCATCACCCCTCGATGCACGGGGTGCTGCGGCTGGTGGTGACGCTCGACGGCGAAGACGTGGTGGATTGCGAGCCGGTGATCGGCTACCTCCACCGCGGCATGGAGAAGATTGCTGAAAACCGCACGAACGTGATGTTCGTGCCCTATGTGAGCCGCATGGATTACGCGGCCGGCATGTTTTATGAAGCGATCGTGGTCAACGCCCCCGAGCGCCTCGCCGACATTCCGGTGCCCAAACGCGCCAGTTACATCCGCGTGCTGATGCTGGAGCTCAACCGCATCGCCAACCACCTGCTGTGGCTGGGGCCCTTTTTGGCCGATGTGGGCGCCCAGACGCCGTTCTTCTACATCTTCCGCGAGCGGGAGATGATCTACGACCTCTGGGAGGCGGCCACCGGGCAGCGGCTGATCAACAACAACTACTTCCGCATCGGCGGCGTGGCGGCCGACCTGCCCTACGGCTGGCTCGAGAAGTGCCTCGACTTCTGCGACTGGTTCGGGCCCAAGATCGATGAATACGAAAAGCTGATCACCAACAACCCGATCTTCCGCAAGCGGATTGAAGGCTTGGGCACGATCACTCGGGACATGGCGATCAACTGGAGCCTGTCGGGTCCGATGCTGCGCGCCTCTGGGGTGCCCTGGGACCTGCGCAAGGTCGACCACTACGAGTGCTACGACGACTTCGACTGGGACGTGGTCACCGCCAGCGAAGGCGACTGCTTTGCCCGCTACCGCGTGCGCGTGCAGGAAATGCGCGAATCTCTCAAGATCCTGCGCCAGGCCTGCGCCATGATCCCCGGCGGCCCCACCGAAAACCTCGAAGCCCGGCGCATGGCCGAGGGCAAAGGCAGCGAGTTTGCCGGCTTCGATTACCAGTACGTCGCCAAGAAGGTGGCGCCCACCTTCAAGATTCCCAATGGCGAGCTGTACACCCGCCTCGAATCAGGCAAGGGCGAGATCGGTGTGTTCATCCAGGGCAACAACGATGTGACGCCCTGGCGCTTCAAGATCCGCGCTGCCGATCAGAACAATCTTCAGATCCTGCCCCACATCCTCAAAGGGGCCAAGGTGGCCGACATCATGGCCATCCTCGGCTCGATCGACGTGATCATGGGCTCGGTCGACCGCTGAGTTGTTCAAGTCTGTGACACGACTTCTGCTCAGGGCCAATGCCAGCGCACAGGGGTCAGCTGACGTTGGGCCTCGTACCAATCAGCAAACACCAGCTCATCGACAATGTTCTGATCGACCAGTCGATCTGTCTCGACCTCCCACTCGGCGACCATCCTGCACCAGCGCTGTTCAGCGCCCAGTCCCTCTTCAATACGCGTCCATGACCCGATGGTGCTGACAGCTTGCCCCAACTGCGCCTCGATCAGCCAGGACCAATCGCATTCCACTTCGACCTTCACACCAGGCTGCGTCAGCCAAGACATTGGCAGGGCGAGATTGAGCATTTTCTCTCCATCCAGACCAACGGCGCCCGTCGCTTGCCCGTCCTGAGTCAGCGCAGGCAACTGCCGGTCGAGCTGTTGCAGCAAGTCCTGCGATTGCTCGAGCGAACCTGGCGGCAACCGGCAGCGCAGCAACAGCTGACGCTTGACCCGCTGATGGGATGCAAGCCATTCGGCACGATGCTGCTCACAGATCAGCTGACGCAAACTGATCAAACGCAAATTGAGACGCAACAGCTCTTGAAAATCGTTGTAGCTGAGCCCCTTTTCCTGTAGCCAGTCCACCATGCGCTGACGGGCGAGGAGACCATGGCGCCGACGGTACAAACGCTCTTCGCGCGCTAGCTGAATCGGATCAACAGGACAATCGTGCGCCGACAACTCAGCCTGCAACAATAACCTTTGCTCCAAGTCAGCAACAAAACTCGCAGTCGAGTCCAGAATCAGACTATCCAGATACAAAAGACAGGAATGAATGGAGAGATGTTGATCGGCGACACTCAACAAAGTGTCAGCAGCAACTGGCTCTGCCGTGGCCGCCAACCAGGGCTCGCCTGTATCTTTGAGCGCTGATAACTTAACGACACGCCCCTGTGCATCACGCAGCAAGATGATGTGATCAGCAAAATGACCGTCAGCTCGCGGCAAGGTGACCAACTGAATGTCGTGCAACCGATGGCGTTGACGCAATCGATCCAGTTGGCCAAGGCACTCGGAACGCTGAGCCAAACGACTGGGAGCATGCAATAGGAACTCCACGGCATCGACAAGAAGATCAGCGTCCAGCGATATCAGCATCGTCAAGGCAACGCTCCTTCGGGGCGCGACCGAAAATGGGCATAAGCCTTAGCCACCAACAAATCAGCAAAGGCTGATGCGATCGGCAACCCCGTATATTCCTCGATCCAACCCCACTGCCCATTGGGATTGACTTCGAGGAAAATATAACCGAGTTCAGGGTGAAGAACCAGGTCAATGGCCCCAAAACACTGACCCAAAGCCTGCACCAATGCGACGCAACGTCTCTGCTCAACAGCGGGCAAAGTATATGGAGAGTAAAAGCGACCCAAATCAAAGGTTGGGTAGTGACGCCAATCCACCGATTGCCGCGAATCACTACCGCTATCAATGGCGGCAGCGAACACCTGCTCAGCGATCACTGTAACGCGCAACTCAATCTTTTTGACAAGCTTTTGCTGGAAAATCACCGGCGCACAACGCAGTGCCTCTGAACGCATCAGGTCATGCTCCTGAACAGCGTGGGTAAACGGCACAACCGTTCCACCATCAGGCGAAATCACCAAATCCACAAGCTTCTTACTGACCAGATTTCCGCTGTGCTCAGCGTAAAAACCTTGAAAATCGGCCGGCGAATTAGTTACCAATGTTTCAGGAATTAAAAAGCCCAACCGATGGGCCAACATCAACTGATGCAGCTTATTCTCAGCTGAAGGAATAATATCACCATCGACATAACGCTGTCCTGCAAGCGCCCTTCCGGGCACAGCTGCGTCACGCGTGAACTGAGCCTGAGACGAGTGAGGGCGATAGGGAATCCAGGGGCAGCGAATCAGTTCATATAAATAGCCTAAAAAACGGGTGCAATTCTCTTCAACCCAAAGCCGATAACGAGGGTCAACGGTTTCGGGCGAGACACTGCGCGATCGCACGCGATTCCAAACGAGGTCGATACAAGCGAGATCAAGCTCCATCTGCTCACAGCCATCCAACTCAACCGCGGTCATCGATGCAGACACACTTGGCAAACGCAGAACAGCTCGCACAAGCCCTTGCGCTCCCAGACGCAACGCAACCGAAACCCGCGCAGGGAACCAAGCCGGGTCGAAACGAACAACCGACAAAACACGGCCCTGAAGAAGGGGCAGAACCCGCTCGATATGGGGATCATGGAGACGCCCCACAATCAACAAAACAGGCTGCCTGCCCCCTGTCACTGCAGGATTACAACAGGATCACGAATCAACATCACCGACTGCATCGTGGGTCACCTGAGTGCGACCGGCTACGTTGGCGGTACCAATGGCACCCAGATTGGGAGCTTTCAGCGAACCAAGACCACCGGCAACAGCTGCCGCTTCTTCCTTAGAGAGGGACTCGTCGAGATCTTCAGAAAGATCCTTAATGTCATCTTGGCTTGTCATAACAAATCAGCAAAGGACAGAATCAGCGCGCGCCCGCCAGCCCCAAACAAGAGTCAATCCTCAAGCCAGTCAGCTGCAAATGCGAGCCAAATGAACCATATCGATGCCAAATGGCGTGACATCGAGGCGAAACAAATCTTTATCGAGCGATGGCAATCACAAGAGCAGCTGCATGGCCTGGCAACGTAATCTCACATCGACGCGATTCACACGCAGCCTTGCGACTGGGACACGCCGCATGTCTTGGGCCGGCCATCCTCACGGGCTGCCTCTGGCTCAAGGGGTTGCACCCGGGTCTGCCAGGGATCAGCTGCCCGTTCCGGGCACTGACCGGGAT
>VGQR01000191.1 GCA_016882345.1 Cyanobacteria bacterium K_DeepCast_35m_m2_023 | reverse complement strand
CGACGGGACGCACCGGACACCGCCCCGTTCGGCAAGGGCTGGCCAAAGGCCAGCTCGCGCAGCCCTTGCCAGGGGCGGAGACTGGGGCAGCCCGCCGCGACACACCTGCAGGCACATCCAGACCTTCAGGGATTGGGGCCGTTGCGATCGCCGCGGTTGAACGTGCTCGCACTCAGCAACGCCAGCGTCGTGGCCAGGGCGTCTTCAAAGGTGTCTTTGACGGCACTGGAGAGGTCGCTGCAGAGGGTCTTTTGACCCTTGCCCTGCAGGCAGCTGCCCAGGGTCACCAGGTGCAGCAGCAGTTGCGCCAGAAACAGGGCTGCCAGGGCTCGCAGCAGAAACTGCTCCTTGTTGAACGGCCCGGGTCCCGGCATTGGCCTGCAGCACCACTGGGCTGTTGCCGCAGGCAGATTGCTGCACGGCGCAACGCAGGATCAGCCAGCAAAACCACGGCCAGCGTCTAATTGCTGGATTTGACGTTTCACGGAGGCAAGCATCACCTTTTCCTCCTCTGTTGGGCCGTTGCGCAACTCCTCCTCATCCACCAGGTCGACGACCAAGGGATGCAGGCTCACCGCAAACCACTGCCGGAACAGGGCAAAATCACGCTGCTGCGGCCAGCTGGAGCGCTCTTCTGACCAGCTGGAGAGCTCGCTTTCAAAAATCCACTCAAAACAATCCTCCAGCAACTCCTCCCCCTCCTCATCACAGCCGTATTCGGGGATGAGATAGAGGGTGGGGGGATGGCCAAACACGGCCTGCGCTTCTGGATCGAGTTGCTCCAGCCATTGTTTCAACGGCTCCAGAGCCTGCACGCTGATGGCGCAGCGGTTGACGACTCCCATCACGAGGTAGACACGGTCCAGAGCCACTTCAGCAGATGTGACACTTGATCAGGCCCCCCAGTCTGTCGCACACCGGACCAGACCCAGGTGCTGCATGACGAGCTCTGGATCCTGGCCGGAGAGCTGAATCTCAGCTCCAGTGCTGCCCTGGTTGAAGCCTGGTATCAGGCCGGGCGTTCGGCCTTGCTGCCGGTGCAGTGCAGCGGTGAGCTGACCAGCAGCCGGCATCTGCACGCGGCTTGATGCTGCGTTGCTCAGGCTCAGAACCACTCCAGCACAGCATCCGCGGCCGTGTTGACCCGGGCTTCGGGGGTGCGGCGATCAAACTCCATCTGGATCGAGCGCTGCTGTTCGCCATCGGCGGCAATCGCCCGGATCGGGTACAGCTGCTGCCCATCGCGGAAGGGCACATGCACCCGGAACGTGCCATCGGCCTCGAGCGGCACCGGCTGATCGCCGATGAACAGGCTGGCGCTGGGCTCGGTGGCGCCGTAAACGATCAGCTCGGCGTCGGCCACCAGCCAGAACGCGCGGTTGCGTACCAGACCACTGCCCGATTCGTTGCGGCCGCTGGCCCACACCCCGGCGCCGGAGGCGTTGAGCAGACCGCTTTGGTCATCGATGAAGTCATGCTCGTGCAGGACTTCTGAACCGATGCGGCGGCTGCGGGCGCTGCCGGCGGTGGCCAGCTGGTACACACGCTCGTGCTCGACCCCGCCGCTGCTGATCGGTTCAGGGGGTGCCACCGGCAGGGCATCGAGCGAGAAGGGCACAAACACATCGGCCACCACGGCGCTGGGCTCATCGGACGGCATCCGCGCCACCGAGGAATGGGCCAGCGACAGCCAACCGCCTGCCGCCAGGCGATAGCCGAGTTCGACGCGGTAATCGCGATCGCTGAGCGGCACCGGCAGGTACCACTCCTTGCCCTGGGCATCGACCACGAGTTCCTGCAGGGCGTGGGGGTGGCTGGCACCCAGGGGCAGACCGGTCACATCGGCCAGGCGCAGGCAGAGCTGGGCGGCGCCGGCCTGAGCCGCGCGCTGGTGATCGGCGCTGCTGATCTCCCAGAAGACGTAGGCCCACTGGGGATCACGCGGCAGAAACTCCACGTGTGTACTGGGCTCAGGCTTGGCAACGGCCGCTGGCATGGCGTTCGCGCCAGCTGCGTTGGCCTCTGCTGCATCAGCAGATGCCCCGCCAACGGCCTCAATCAGATCGCTCTTGCTCAACGCTGCGTAGTTCTTGAGGCCGAGGCCCTGGGCCAGCTCACGAAGCTGCAGCAAGGACGCCTGGGCCAGCTCAACGATCGAGCGCGATTCACGTGCCACGCCAAGACCCATTTCGATTTGTGAAGCCATGTTCACTTGGCGGGAGCCCTGCAGAGCTTCCTCTGTCAGCAGATCTGGACTCGACGGGATTGCTTTGGGATCGCATTGCGCCGTTCGGTTCATGCCGCGACTGAGCCGGGGGTACGGTCTGGGCCCGCGCGGCCGGTTTTTGTGGTCGACATGCCCTTCCGGAAGGCTTTTTTCTGTCAGTGGACACAAACAATCACCGGATGGCAGCTGGCGTTGGATGGACTTGCTCCGCCGCTATCGGGATCGGTTCCATGACTCAGGCGATCCCTCGGCAACCCGCTGCTGTCTGCATCGGGGAACTTGAGGCTCAATACCCGCTCTATTGCAAGGCCCTGCGGATGCTCGTGCGCGACGGCGCCTCGCTCAACAAGGTCAAGCGGACCGTCTGCTGGCAGCGGCTTGAGCTGCTGCATCACAGCCTGCCGCGGCAGTACCGCGATCCCGAGCTCCTGTATCTGCACCTGCGGCGTGAGTGGCTGGATCCAACAGCCCTCAGCGACAAGGCGAATCGTGCAGAGCTGGCCAGCCCGCTGCGGCGGATCAGGAGACCTGCACCCTGTTGATCGGCCTCAGGCTGGTCGCCCCGCACTGCGCTGATGGGCGGCAGGGCGCAGCAGCGCAGTGGCGTCGGCTTCCCATTGACGGGTGAGCAGTTGCAGCCGGCGCAGATCGAGAGTTCGGTGCAGCGTGTCTGGAGCCTCGGCCTGACCTGCGGAGCTGCTTGATCGAGCATCCATGGCCACCTGTGCCAGAGGGTGCTCACGATGGATCGACCTGTACAACTGCTGATACCCCCGCATGGGGAGGAGCGGCGCACCGGCAGTCCCCAGGATTGAGCGGTGGCCAGAATCTCCGCCTCTCAGCACTGACGAATCGGTCCGTCGCGATCGGAGCGGTAGCGCAGTTCGGCGGCCGGCAGCTGCTCGGCCAATCGCGCCAACAGCTGCTCAAAACAGGCCTTGCTCTGCGGGGCCCCTTTGCCCATGCCTTCGCGGCTGCTGACCAGCACGGTGATCTGGCCATGGCCACGAAACTCGAGCAGCAGCTGCACGCTGATGCCCTGTGGCGGCAACAGCTGGGCCATCGAGGCGTTGCGCGGGTCCAGCCAGCTCAGCTCAACGCCAAGCGTTGCGGCCAGGTGTTCAAGCTGCTGCTGAAACGATCCAAGCTCAAGGCCCGGACATTGCAGTTGGGCTTCATAACGGGCCATGGCTAGACCCTACAGAAAACCCCTGACCTGATCGGCAAAGGTTCGCTGGAGCATGCGGGAGTTGCCAACCCTCTGCTGCCAGGGCATCTACCCGGTGATTAACGGGTGGCGACTACCGTGAAGAACGATTGCGTAGTGACCATGGCGACAAACGACTGCGGCATGGCCAGCGATGGTGACTTGATACAAATCCTGAGTTGGGCTATCGCTTGAGCCAGCACGGCTGAACAGCGGCTGCCTACCCCCCTCCTGCCACCTGATCGCGCATGACTGCAGCACACAGCAATCCAAAGATTGCCCACTTGAGGCATCAATCAGCAACCTATCGGGGCGAGTGGAACATCCATGCCACGACTGTGCGCGACAGCTTCACCGCCTTTCATGAGGTGATGCAACCCGACGATGGCATACCCAAAGTGGTGGAACAGATCTGTTTTCCATCGCTGCACGAGGCCCAGAGTTTCACGTCGTATCTGATCTCCCATGGCTGGCGACGCACTTGGCCCCTTTGAGCCCAGCGGAATTTATTCCTCCTCGGATGAACCGGCAGGGATCAGCTTGATCTGCTTACGGCCCAGCTTGATCTCGAATTCATCGCCGGGTTGGAGGTTGAGCATGGCGGTGTAGCCCTTGCCCACCATCAGGTTGCCATTGAACTGCACCCGGGCGGTGTAGCTGAGGCTGCGCCCACCTCTGCCGCGCCCCGTGCCGCTGCCTTCGCCAAAGCTGAGGCCCTTCGCTGCCAGCAGGGCTTCATAGAAGGCGGTGAAGTTCAGACGCTCGGCACCATCTTTCTTGGCGCTGACATAGCCGCACTTGCGTACTAGCTCGGATTTGGACACATCGCCCAGCTCCTTGACTTTCGCCAACAGCTCAGATCCGCTCAGTGGCATGGGTCCCCGATGAATAGTCCAGCGCAAGATACCGAATCGCTCTGATCTGGCCAGTGGTGGTTGGCCACACCTGGATGGGTGTGTTCAGGTGTTCAGATATAAGGCCCTGCAGCTGCTGGGATCAACCGTACTCACCACCTCCTTGCTGTTCTCGTCGACAATCCGGTAGTGGCGGCCATCGGAGCAGCAACGGGTCTGGGCTTCCAGACGGGCCCAGTACTCGAGGGCACAGCGGCCTTGTTCGCGCCAGCCATCGGGATGGAGTGCCTGGATGACGTACATGGTGAACCTGAGAACGAATCTGTCTCCACACCCAAGACCCGGCCCGCAGCAGCGTCACGAAAACAGCGGGGTGTCTTTGGGATCAGGCCGGAATCCTCCGCTCCTGCTCAACAGCACATCAGCGGGTGCGAACAGAAACGTTGTCGCCCCCAGCCGCTCGGATTGAGCATCAAGGGCGTTGATGGCGCCGGCGACAAAATCCACGAC
>VGQR01000190.1 GCA_016882345.1 Cyanobacteria bacterium K_DeepCast_35m_m2_023 | reverse complement strand
GAGGCCATCGAAGCGGCCACCAAGAAAGAGGTGGATCGCCGCGACATCAGCGTGCCCGAAATTCATCGCACCGGCTCATACAAGGTGCAGGTCAAGCTGCACCACGACGTCACCGCCGAAATCAACCTCGAAGTCGTCAGCCACTGAGTCGACCCCGGCTGAGCGTTGATCCCAGTCGGGACGAGCGTCACCATCCATGCCAAGCCACCCCACGGGTGGGGTTGCTTTTGTGTGGCCCCCCTACCCACGGGGTTTGGGGGGTGGCCAAATTGCACCGCCACAGGCAGAGTGAACAACCGGGCTGTCCGTGCCCCACTGCCTGAGTGCGTGCCGTCATGGTGAGCGTTCCCCTGGACCAGCCCAGCCGCGGCAGCGGACGTTCGCGCCGCGACGGGGACAGGGGTTTTGAAGCGCTGCCCGACGGTGTTCCACCCCAGAACCTGGAAGCCGAAGAGGCGGTGCTGGGCGGCATTCTGCTGGACCCCGACGCCATCGCCCGCGTGGCCGATGTGCTGCAGCCCGAAGCCTTCTACCTGCGCGGCCATCGCGAGATCTATCGAACCGCCTTGATGCTGCACAGCCAGGGCAAGCCCACCGACCTCACGGTGATGACGGCCTGGCTGGCCGACACCGGCGCCCTCGAGAAGGTGGGCGGTCAGGGACGCCTGGTGGAGCTGGTGGAGCGCACCATGTCCACCGCCTCGATCGAGCAGGTGGCTCGCCTGGTGATGGACAAGTACCTCAGGCGCCAGCTGATCCGCTCGGGCAATGAGGTGATCGCCCTGGGCTTCGACCAGAGCAAGCCCATGGAGCAGGTGCTCGATGAGGCCGAGCAGACCATCTTTGCGATCAGCCAGGAGAAGCCCAGCAAAGGGCTCACCCCCACCGCCGAGATCCTGACCAGCACCTTCAACGAGATCGAGAGCCGCTCACTGGGGACGGCCGTGGCGGGCATCCCGGTCAACTTCTATGACCTCGACGCGATCACCCAGGGGCTGCAGCGCAGTGATCTGATCATCGTGGCCGGCCGCCCGGCGATGGGCAAGACCTCGATCGTGCTCAACATCGCCAAGAACGTGGCCCAGCTGCACCAGCTGCCGGTGTGCGTGTTCTCGCTCGAGATGAGCAAGGAGCAACTCACCTACCGCCTGCTGTCGATGGAGGTGGGCATCGAGAGCGGTCGCCTGCGCACCGGCCGGCTGCAGCAAGAAGAATGGCCCCTGCTGGGCCAGGGCATCAACAGCCTGGGCCAGCTGCCCCTTTACATCGATGACAAGCCCAACAGTGGCGTGCTCGAAATGCGCTCGCTGTGCCGGCGGCTGATGGCCGAAACCGGCAAGGAGCTCGGCCTGATCGTGATCGATTATCTGCAGCTGATGGAGGGCAGCACCCCGGACAACCGGGTGCAAGAACTGAGCCGCATCACCCGCGGGCTCAAGGGCATGGCGCGCGAGCTCAACGTGCCCGTGATGGCCCTGTCGCAGCTGAGCCGGGGCGTTGAATCACGCACCAACAAGCGCCCGATGCTGAGCGACCTGCGCGAATCGGGCTCGATTGAGCAGGACGCCGACCTGGTGCTGATGATCTACCGCGACGAGTACTACAACCCGGAAACCCCCGACCGCGGCATCACCGAGGTGATCGTCACCAAGCACCGCAACGGCCCGGTGGGCACGGTCAAGCTGCTGTTCGAGCCCCAGTTCACCCGCTTCCGCAACCTGGCTGCCTGAACAGCCTGCCGCCTAAACAGCGTGCCGCCTAAACAGACTGTCGCCGTCGGGGTTGCCGAAGCAAGCAAGCGGTCTGGTCAGCGGCCCATCCCGTAGCGCACCAGCGAGGCCACATAGGCCCGCAAATCAGCGAGCAACAGGGGTGACTGGGCGATCTGATCCGACGCGGGATCGATCACAAACTCGGGCGCCCCCAGCTCAACCTGCTGGTTGAAGTCGGCGAAATGGTGGAAGGTGGAATGGTGGACCACCGCGCCGCGTCCAGGCTGCTCGTCGAGGATGGCGGTGATCTGCTCGCGGCCGCTGGTGATCGAGTAGCTCGACAGCAGCACCTGCTGGGATGCCGTGGTCGGTTGGATCACCCCTTCGTGGGGGTGGGCCGGCAGCACCACATGCCCGGGGACCAGGGTGTCGAACGCCAGCAGCGCATGCTCGCTGCGCTTGCGACACAGTTGCACCCCGCCGTTCTGGCCGGTGACCACGCAGGGGGTGTCAATCGCCGGACATTGGGAATTGGTGTACTCATTGTCACGGGCCAGGCCCGGCCAGGTCCGCAAAAAGGTCTGGGTCTGGGTGACAGATGCCAGACAGCCGCCCAGGGCCAGCACCGAGCAGCCCAGATCGGTGTGGTCGCGAGCGATCAGCAGCATCGTGCCGGCAGCGACGGCCTGCTCAAGGGCAGCGAAGAAGGCCGGCTCCGGTCCGTTGTCGAGGTCCGGAGCGATCAGCCACACCTGGCCGTAGTGACCGGCAGCCAGCTCGCTGTGCAGCTGCTCGCGCCCCGGGCCCAGGGCGGGATAGTCCTGCACGGTGAGGCTGAAAGCCGGATCGTTCGCCAGTCCCGCGGCGCGGATCTGCCCGGCCAGCAGGCTGAACCGATCGATGCACCAGTCGCTGGGGTCGTGGGCGATGGTCGACTGCAGCAGGGCACGGCTGGCGGCGGGCGATGAAACAGCCATGGAGACCGGGTGCCAAAAGTAGGTGTGCAGGGAGTCTGGCAAGTTCTGGGCCACTGCACCACGGCACGTGCGACGGAGGCCATGGAGAATTGAGCGATGGCCGAGCCCATCCCTGCCACCGAATCGTTTGACGTGATCGTCGTCGGCGGCGGCCATGCCGGCTGCGAGGCGGCGATCACCGCCGCCCGCCTGGGCTGCGCGACGGCCCTGTTCACGCTCAACCTCGACCGCATCGCCTGGCAACCCTGCAACCCAGCCGTCGGCGGCCCGGCCAAGAGCCAGCTGGTGCACGAGGTCGACGCCCTGGGCGGTGTCATCGGCCGCCTGGCCGACGCCACGGCGCTGCAAAAGCGGGTGCTCAACGCCAGCCGCGGGCCGGCGGTGTGGGCCCTGCGCGCCCAAACCGACAAACGCCAATACGCCCGCCAGATGCTGCAGCTGCTGCAGCACACCCCCAACCTGGCGCTGCGCGAGGCCATGGTCACCGGCCTCGAGGTCGAGGGCACCCCGGGCGACGACGCCCGCATCTGCGGCATCCGCACCTATTTCGGCAGCCGCTACAGCGCCGCGGCCGTGATTCTGACCGCCGGCACCTTTCTGGGGGGGCAGATCTGGGTGGGCAACCAGTCGATGGCCGCCGGGCGCGCCGGCGAGCAGGCCGCCGAAGGGCTGAGCGACGCCCTGCGGGAGCTGGGCTTTGAACTGGGGCGCCTCAAAACCGGCACACCGGCTCGGGTCGACCGGCGCAGCATTGCGCTCGATCAGCTCGAAGAGCAGCCCAGCGATGCCCATGACCGCTTCTTCTCCTTTGATCCAACCGCCTGGGTCAGCGGTGAGCCGATGAGCTGCCACATCACCCGCACGACCGCGGCCACCCACCAACTGATCAAGGACAACCTGCACCTGACACCGATCTACGGCGGCTTCATCGACAGCAAGGGCCCGCGCTACTGCCCCTCGATCGAAGACAAGATCGTGCGCTTCGCCGACAAGGACAGCCACCAGATCTTTCTCGAACCCGAAGGCCGCGATACGCCCGAGATCTATGTGCAGGGCTTTTCGACCGGGCTGCCCGAGCACCTGCAGCTGGCCCTGCTGCGCACCCTGCCGGGGCTGGAGCAGTGCATCATGCTGCGGCCCGCCTATGCGGTCGATTACGACTATCTGCCGGCCACGCAGCTCAAGCCCTCACTCGAGACCAAACGGGTGGCGGGACTGTTTTCGGCCGGTCAACTCAATGGCACCACCGGCTACGAGGAGGCGGCCGCCCAGGGGCTGGTGGCCGGGCTCAATGCGGTGCGGCGGCTGCGGGGAGATGGGCCCGTGCACTTTGCGCGCCAACAGAGCTACATCGGCACGATGATCGACGACCTGATCACCAAGGATCTGCGCGAGCCCTATCGGGTGCTGACCAGTCGCAGCGAGTATCGGCTGGTGCTGCGCGGTGACAACGCCGACCGGCGGCTGACCCCCCTGGGCCGCGACCTGGGCCTGATCGATGATCGCCGCTGGGACCTCTACGCCCGCAAACAGGCGGCCATCAGCGACGAAAAACGCCGTCTCGAGACCGTCCGGCTCAAGGTCAGCGACCCGGCCGCGGCAGCCGTCGAACGCGAAACGGGCGCGCCGATCAAAGGCTCGATCCTGTTGGCCGACCTGCTGCGCCGACCGGGCTTCCACAGCCAGGATCTGTGCCGGCACGGACTGGCACCGGCCGATCTGGCGCGCGATGTGCGCGAAGCGGCTGAAATCGACATCAAATACAGCGGCTACCTGGAACGCCAACAGCAGCAGATCCACCAGCTGCAGCGCCAGGAGCAACGCCCCTTACCCGGCGTCATTGATTACACCAGCATCCACACCCTGTCGCGGGAGGCTCGCGAGACCCTCAGCCGCCTCAGGCCGACCACCCTGGGCCAGGCCAGCCGGGCCCCTGGGGTGAGCCCCGCCGATGCCAATGCCCTGCTGCTGTGGCTGGAACTGCACCAACGCGCCGGGCTCGGCCTGAGCGTCAAGGCGAACGGTCAGGCAGCGAACCCCCGTCAGCCTGCCCCGCCAGCCTGTCAGGGTGCCAGCGAATGAAAATCGTCAAGGCATAGATCAGGACCGGCAA
>VGQR01000189.1 GCA_016882345.1 Cyanobacteria bacterium K_DeepCast_35m_m2_023 | reverse complement strand
GCCCGACTGGCGCGTGCTGCTGTTCCAGCAGTTTCACGACATCCTGCCGGGCACTTCGGTGCCCGAGGTGTTCGAGCAGGCCGAACCCCAGTGGCGGCAGGCCCGTCGCCAGGCGCGCCGCCAGCGCGATCTGGCCCTGAGCCATTGGCTCGCCGGCCATCCTGCAGCTCGCGAGGCCGACCCGCAGGCCTGGACGGTGGTCCAGCTGCAGCCCCTGCCCGCCCAGCGCCGTTGTCTGCGGCTGCCAGCGGGCGCCTGGCGGCTGGCCGATGGCACACCCCTGCCCAGCCAGCCGGCGGCCGGCGGCGGCCAGTGGTTGCAGCTGCCGGCCCTGGCCGGGGTCGCGGCGCTGTCGCTGGATCGAGCCGCCCCGCCGCCGTCTGGGCCGTCGCTCGAGCCGGTGCCCCAGCACCCCCTGCAGGCCCACGCCCTGGCCGACGGCCGCTGGCGGCTGGGCAATGGTTTGGTCAGCGTTGCCGTCGGGCCGGGTGGGCTCGAGCAGCTGTGGGATGGGGCTGGTCGGGCCTATCTGGGCGCGCCGGCCCAGCTGCGCCGCTACCGCGATGCCGGCGAGTTCTGGGATGCCTGGGACCTGGCGGCCGATTACGCCGATCAGCCGCTGCCGATCGACTGGCACGGCGGCGTGCAGTGGATCGAGCAGGGACCCTTGTGCCTGCATCTGACCTGGCGCGGCCGTTGCGGTCGCAGCGATCTGCGCCTCGATCTGCGCGTGCTGGCCGACACCCCATGGGTCGAGCTGGTGCTGCGCATCGACTGGCGCCAGCAGCATGAGTTGCTGCGCGTCGACCTGCCGCTGGCGCAGCCGGCCCAGCGCTGGGCCGCCGACACCAGCGGCGGTGTCAGCGAGCGTCCTGCCGCCGCGCTCACCGCGCGCGAGCAGGCCCGTTGGGAAGTGCCCGCGATCAGCTGGCTGGCGGCCGAGGCAGCCGCACCCGGCGGCGGTCTGGGGGTGCTGCTCGATGGCCCCCAGGGGGTCTCGGCCACGCCTGATCGCCTGGGGCTGTCGCTGCTGCGGGGACCCACCTGGCCCGACCCCAGCGCCGACAACGGCAGCCAACGCCAGCGTTGGGCCCTGATGCCCTGCCCCCAGGGGTGGCGGGCGGCGGCCCTGCCGCAACAGGCCGTGCGCCTGCGCGAACCACTGTGGCGGCGCCCCCTGGCCATGGCCCGCGACGCCATGCCGGGCTTGCCTGCCCTGGGCTCGGATTTGCAGCTGCTGACCCTGGAACCGTGCACAGCAGAGCAGGGACCGAACGACGGGGCCCTGATCAGCGTGCAGAACCTCTCGCCGCTGCGCCGCAGGCTCGACTTGGGCGGCGAGTGGACCGTGCTGGCGCGTTGCGATGGCCTGGGTGAGCCGTTGCCGGGCGATCCCGACGACGTGCAGCTGGCCCCATGGGCCTGTGGCTGTTGGCGGATCCGCCGCCGCCGTCAGTCGTCGTGATCGTCGAAGGGATCGCTCAGCTGTTTCGACGGAGGACCGAAGGCGGTGTAAATGCCAAATCCGGTCAGACCCAGCAGCACCACCAGAACGGCGATCGCCACATTGAGAGCCGGTGAGCTGGTGTCCATGGGGGGTGCTGACGCTTCCATCACAAGTCTCGACAGCCCGGCGCGCCGGAGCCAGCGAGGCCCTTACAGTAAACAGATCGCTCCGATGCCCGAAAGGACCCCGTTGCCATGGCCCAACGCACCCGTCTTGGAGACCTGCTGCGTCCTCTGAATTCCGAATACGGCAAGGTCGTACCCGGTTGGGGGACCACGCCGGTCATGGGCATCTTCATGGCCCTGTTCCTGGTCTTCCTGCTCGTGATCCTGCAGCTGTACAACAAGTCGCTGCTGCTTGAGGGCATCAACGTCAACTGGAACGGCATCAGCTGAAGCGATGAATTTCTTTGGGATTGGCCTGCCAGAGATGGCGGTGATCGCCGCCATCGGTCTGTTGGTGTTCGGTCCCAAGCGCCTTCCAGAGCTCGGCAAGACCCTGGGACGCACGCTTAAGGGTTTTCAGAGTGCGTCCCAGGGCTTCGAGCAGGAATTTCGGGCGGCCATCACCACTGCCGAAGTAACCACTGCGGCCCCCGACGCCACAAGCCAAACCGCCGCGGCCTCAGCCACCAACGGCGAGTCAAGTCAATCCGCTGACCTTTCTGCGGCCGGTGACGCTCCAAAGGTTTGATCTGCGCCTGGTCGTCGGCCTCGGCAATCCTGGTGACAAGTACGCGGGCACCCGCCACAACGTCGGTTTCATGGCGCTGGAACGCTATGCCGCCTCTGCTGGTGTCAGCTTCAAAAACCAGTCCAGGTTGCAGGGTTTGCTCGCTGATGTGGGCAGTGGCGAGCAGCGACTGCGCCTGTTGATGCCGCAAACGTTCATGAACGACAGCGGACGCTCGATCCGCGCGGCCTTCGACTGGTTTGGCTTCGATGCCAGCCACTTGTTGGTGGTGGTCGACGACATGGATCTGCCGCTCGGCAAGCTGCGGCTCCGCGGCTCGGGCAGCGCCGGCGGCCACAACGGTCTCCGTTCCACCATCAGCCACCTGGGTCACCAGGACTTCGCCCGGCTGCGCATCGGCATCGGTGCGCCCGGCGACAACCCTGCCGAGCGCAGGGCCCGCACCATCGGCCACGTACTCGGGCGCTTTGCCCCGGCCGAAGGGCCGGTGCTCGATCAGGTGCTGGCCGGGGTGCAGGCAGGCTTTGGCCTGATTCAGCGCCTGGGGCTTGAACGGGCGGCCAACCGCCTCAATGCATTCAGCCCCCAGCCCCAGCCACCTGCGGGCCTGCCGCGATGAGCCGACTGCCGACGACCACGGCCCAATTGCGGGTGCTGCAGCAGAGCTTCAGCCGCCGTGTGCTCGAGGGTGAGGTCAGCGCCGGAGGGTTCCATTGGACCTTTCGCTGGGCCTTTGATCGCGGCACCTTGGAGGTTGAACCGTCCCTGGGACGTGCCCTGATCCAGGATGCGCTGCTGCGGTTTCTGCTCAAAGCGGACTACCAACTGGAGCCGGGTGGCGATTACGCCTTTACGGTTCGCGCCCGCTTTTGATGTGGCGTGGCAGGGGCCGTTGCAGCCACCGTTCCAGCAGGATCTGGGCGGCGACGTCGTCGAGGTCGCGGGGAGGCATCCGTAGCCCAGCAGGCAGCAGGCGGCGCCAGCCCCGCGCCGGCCACAGCTGCCAGTACCGCTGACGTGCGTCGAGGGTGGTGCCCCATTCATCGACCACGTGCGCTGGCAGCTGCAGGGCCGCCAGCTGCTCACGCCAATGCCGGTTACCGGTGCCATTGCCTAGCACCACAGCGCTCAACTGCCCCTGGCTGCGCCAGAGCTTCAGGGTGCGCAGACAGGCCTCGGGGTCAAGGATCAGGGCCTCGTCGATGCACTGGCCCTTGGGATCGCACCGCACCAGGCCGCACTTGCTGCGGCCTGGATCGAGGGCTGCCAGGGGGCCGGGGTGCTCCATGGTTTGGCTTCAGAACCGCCGCCCCAGCGGCGGCGGCAGCATGGTGCTGTTGACCCAGCGCAGATCCACGCCGATCGGATCGGGGGTTTCGGCCTGGTTGAGCGCCACTGCTTCCAGTTGCACCACCTGGCCGCCAGGCCGCTCGCTCAGTTCGCGCACCAGCTGGTTGACACGGGCGATGTCGAACTGCAACCCGTCGACCAGGGTGCCCTGGCGCTGGGCCCTGGCGTAGGCGGCGGCCAGCAGCAGGTTGAGGCGGCGGGCCAGCTGGTTGCTGTCGCGCAGATCGCCTTCGATCGTGGTGCTGGCGAGCACGTCGCCAGCGGCCACCACGGCGCGGTTGGGCTTCAGGTCCGGAAAGCCCAGAACCTGCCGCTCGCCTCGCAACACGTTGGCGGCCGAGAGGATGCTCACGACCCAGCTGCCGGGTTGCTTCAGCAGTTGTTCGAGCTTGTTGATGTCACTGCGCGGCACCAACAGGATCTGGCGGTTGGGCGGTTCGCCTGGCAACACCCGCGCAAAGGCATTGCGGTTGGCCTGCATCAACAGCGCATTGATCGCATCGCTGGCCTGGCTGGGCTGTTCGAGCCGCACCTTGGCGGTGGCCAGGGGCTGACCGCTGCTGATCACCACATCGCCGCGGCGCAACGCGATCAGATTGCTCTCCAATCCTTTGAGCTCACGCGAACTGGCGGCGATCTGTTGGCGCACGCTTGCCAGTTCCTGCTTGTTGCTTCGGATTTCCTGGTCCTTCTGGCTCACCTCGCGGCTGAGGCGATCGCGCTCGGCTTCCAGCCGGTTGCGCTGCAGCAGCAGGGGGGTCAACTCGCGGCGCAGTTGCAGGGCCCGCGCGTGGGCCTGTTTGCGTTCGCGCTCGCTGTTCAGCAACTCGCTGCTGCTGCGCTGCAGGGCGTTGCGGCTTTGCTGCAGCCGAGCTTCGAGCTGATCGAGCTGGAACAGGCCCACCCGCAGGCGCTCGCTGACCAGCAGCATCAACCCCAGGGACATGGCGCTGATCAGGCTGCCGGTGAGCACGGTGATCAGCACGGCGGTCTTGCGGGGCCGCATGCCCATCAGGCTCAAGCGCGCCTTGCCCACGCGTGATCCCAGCCGGTCGCCCAGGGTCGACAGTATGCCCCCAAGCATCAGCAGGGCCAGGATCAGCAGCCAGCCCGACACAGCAGAACCTGAGGCAGGGTCACCAGTATCTTCACTCGTCGGCTGGAGTCCAGCCTTGGGTCGCGCTCGCTCAGCTGAACCGCTTGGCCAGGGCGATGGGATCAAAGACCGTGATTTTTTTGCGGTCGATCTGCAGCAGACCCTCCTGGCGTAGATCACCCA
>VGQR01000188.1 GCA_016882345.1 Cyanobacteria bacterium K_DeepCast_35m_m2_023 | reverse complement strand
CGCTCTTGCGCATAACCTTTCTCAAGAAGTGGTCGAAATGATTCCCACGGGATTGTTTCAGATGGTCGCATGAGTAGCGGCTTTTTCTGCTGAAGCTTGGTGGCTCTGTTCTGCTCGTCCCAGAAGCCTCTTTGCCCCACGGCCTGAACTAATCGGATGTTGTGATTATAGCTGGACTAGTCGTTAATTCAAGCCATCTCGGATTTTTCGAGGTGCCCTGAAGGAATGGTGTGGGCTATTTCTGCTCAGCCAGCACCCGATCCACCAAGGCCTCGATCTGCTCGCTGGTCAACTGATGCCCATCGGGCAACAGATCCATCACCATCTGCCTGGCGCCGGCGCGGAACTGTTCGATCTGTTCAGCCGTTGATGGCACCGGGTTGGTGCCCAGCACTTGGTTGGTGGTGGTGATCACGGTGTGGTGATCGGGGCCGACATCGACGGCCACGGGTGGGTTCACCTCGCCTGCTGCCAAGGCTGCACCTCGTGCTGCAGGGGCTAGCGATTGCCATTTCGGCTCAGCATCAACGCCAAACCTCATGCCGACCCGGAGGCGATCACGGTCGCTGTCATCGAACACCACCTGAAATCCGGCTCGGACCAGCACGCGATGAAGCCGCTCGCGTTCTGCCTGGGTGTCAGTGCCGTTGGCGATGGCTTGCAACAGCCGGCGCACTGGGTCACCCGTCAGCTCAACAGCTGGGCTTGAACGAGCCTGCAGGTTGCGGAGATCCAACTGCAACGCATCCACCTGGGCCTGAGCACTGCGCTGGGTGGCACGGCGCTTCTCCAGCAGCCGGCTGAGGTCTCCCAGCAGGGCCAACTGGGCATCAGCATCAACCGCCTGCTCAAGCGTTGCCGCGGCCTTGTCCACCTGGGCTGTGGCATCAGCCAACAGCTGACGTGCGGCCTGCAACTTGTTCAGCAAGGCGCTCTGTTCATGGCGGTGGTCATGGCCAGGCAGCACGGCTTGCCCCAGCAGGTGGGCGGTCAGCCTTGTGGCGGCGTGAGCGTGAGCGGCTTCAAGACGCCATCCTTTGCCGTTGCACTGGCACTTGGCACCACCCAGCCGCGTGCGACAACGCAGGTAGTAGATGTCGTTGCGGCCTGGCTTCTTGCTGAGGTGTGCGCCCAAGGTGCCGCCGCCGCCGTACTGGCACTGAGCCAGCCCGCCCTGCAAGAAGGTGTGAATGGCAACCTTGCTGCGGTTACCCGCTGAACCCTTGCTGGCACCGCGGTGGGCCAGGGCAGCAGCAGCACGGTCGAAGGTCTGCTGATCCACCACGGCTGGGTAGTGACCGTCGATCAGTTCGACCTCAGGGATCTGCGGTTCTGGTTCGTTGAAGCGTTTGCCTTCTTTCGCTGCTTCAGCCTTGGCCTTGAGCCAGCGGTGATGGGCAGCGCGGGCCTGGTCGTGGTCGTAGATGCCCAGCCGCAATGCGCCATAAACAGCTGGGTCGGTGGCGATCTTGCGAACGCTGTGATGGGCCCAGCGTGTGCCGCCAGGACTGAGTGAACCGCGAGCGTTGAGGGTCTGCGCCACCAGCGTCAGGCCGTGATGCTGCAATTCCTCGAAGATCAGACGTACATCGTCGGCGCGGTCGTTGAAGGCCCACTGCCTGGTGACGGGGTTGAAGTCCAACCAGAACGGACTCTTGCCACCGTTGGGGCCGCGACCTGATTCCGTGCCATCACGCATCTTGCGCTTGGTCTCTGCCCTGCTGTCCCGCACACGGCGGCTGAGGCGCTGGCTGTATTCGTGGGCGGCAACAGCTTTGAGGCTCAGCTTGACCAGCGCAAGGGAGTCCTTGCCAAGGGTTTCCCTGTTGTAAAGCTCGTTGTCCTCCAGGTCGACAATGGTGACGCCACCGCGACGCACCAAGCCGAGGAACACAACGTCCAGGGCATCAACAGCTTCCATCCTTGAAAGCCTGTCGAGCGCCTCCACCAAGAGGACTGGTGCATCACCCAGCTCGCCCGCTTCTGCCAGCTCAAGGAAGCGACCCAGCGCCCCGTGGCTGATGTGCTTGCCCTTGAACGCCGACTTGTCGGCATCACTCAGATCGAGGGTGTTGTCGAGCTGGTAGCCGTGCTGCTTGCACCATGCCGCGGCCATGTCGGCCTGCCTGCTGAGGCCACGACCCTGCACCTGCTGGCCAGATGAGACCCGCTCATAGCTGTAGGCAACAGGCTTTGTGATGGGCATGAGCGACCTTCCCTGCTGCAGTGTTGACGGCAGGTGAGCGGTGTGTCAAGCTTTGGGGTTGGCCGGTGATCGCCGAGAAGCCATGCACCTGCAGGGCCATGAAGGTCTTGAGGTCGGCCTGAATGCCGGCTCCACCGCCGGAATCGCTGCCGCCGATCGTGAGCGCGATGGCTGGGGTCATGGCTCAGGCGTCATCTCGGGTCTCTTTCACAGACACCCCTAAATCCTCCAACGCCGCCATGGGACAAGCGGCCGAGGCGCGCCTTCGACCCACGAGCCGCAGCAGATCTCGCCCTCGGGCAGATGGGAGATGAGGCCTTTGCGGCCTGGCTGAACGTGGCGTCGGAAGCCATGAGAGAGCGACCCACTCCGCCTTGGTGCCCAGCTCGGGGCACCAAAGCTCAGCTGGGCTGGAGAGTCACTGCAGGGAACAGCTGCAGCAGCTTGCGATCGAAGGTCAGCAGGCGACACCCCAGCTTCTCGGCAAGAACCACGAACTCAGCGTCATAGCTGGAGCACCCCGATTGGATCGACAGCTCCAAAACCCGTTGGCCGTCCACGGGTTCTTCCTGCACTGCAAAACGCTCACTGGCTGAACACTGCCGCGTTCGCAGCGGTGGGCAGCATCAAAGCCGCCAGCACATTGGTGTCTGCAACCGCCGTCAATGGCTCTCCCGCTCGGTTGCCGCCACCAGGTCCTGCACCGGAATCGGACCACCCTGCACCTGGGCACGCAACTGGGCGATGTCTCGGAGCCAGTCCTCGACATCAGCAGCTCCAGCAGCCTGCCGCTGCAGGCAATCGAGCACTTCGCTGTTGAGGCTGCGACCGCGGGCCTGGGCACGCTGCTCCAGCCGGCTCAGCACGTCTTCTGGAACGTCATGGAGGGTGATCGTGGCCATGGCGCCAGGCCTGCAGCTGCAAGATGTCTTCAGTTTGGCAGTGGTTGTCTGAACAAGAGCCCGCTGGGTGGCAAGAGCAGAACAGTGCCGGCGCCCGTCAGCAATCGAGCAGTGCCTGGCGCGAGGCAAGACGGCGGTTGCAGTTGTCGCAGTGCAGTGCATCGTTGACATGATCCACGCCAGCACCTGCCGCCGCGAGGGAGCCATGCCACCAGCCGACCCCCTGCCCCCCTGGCGGCCGCTGCTGCGGGGCGCCCGCGAGCGTGAGGGGCGCGCGCCCCAGGCCCGCTTGCTGCAGCTGGCCACGGTGGCGGCCGATGGCACACCACGGGTGCGCACGCTGGTGTTTCGCGGCTGGGGTGGTGCTAGCCAGCTCGATCTGCTGAGCGATGGGCGCAGCGCCAAGGCGGCCGAGCTGGCGGCTCAGCCCGCCGTCGAGCTGTGCTGGCTGCTGCCGCGGGCCCGCTGCCAGTTCCGGCTGCGAGGAACGGTTCTGGACCTGCCGGCTGAGCCACTGCAAGCCGAACGCCAGCGCCACTGGCAGCAGCTGAGCCCGGAGGGTCGGGCCCTGTGGGGGTGGCCGCCGCCGGGGCAGCCCCTGGAGCCCGCGGCGCCGTTTCCCTCTGCGTTGCCGCCCGAGACGCCCCTACCCGAGCATCTGCTGCTGCTGCGCATCGACCTGCACCAGGTCGAGCTGCTGGAGCTGGGGGGCCAGCCCCACCGCCGCCGCCGCTGGCGCATCGCCACAGGCTGGAGCGAAGAAGCGCTCAATCCGTGAGCGGGGCCAGCCACGGCTCCAGAAAGTTCAGCGGCCGCGCCATGGTTTCCGAGAACCCCAAGATGCCGGCGTCGCGGTGCGTGTACAGCACGGTGTCGTCAGCCTCCAGCAACAACGTGCCACCGCGCTGGGTGAGGTGGTCATCGCTGGGCACGTAGGTGCGCCAGCGGCCCAGCACCTTCACCATGTTTTGCAGGCGCACCGTGGCCAGCTCAAACGGCCGCTGGTAGCCGCGCCCCACCAGGTCAAACAGGGGCATCGCCAGCCGCGGCGGCGCCTGCCGGTCGCCGCTGTAGCCGCGCAGCACCTCGGCCAGGGTGCCCGGCGAGCCGATGCCGGCGCACATCAGCAGCAGGGCCGGCCAGGGGCCCAACGGCGTCTGCAGGCCGCCATACAGCCCCAGCTGCTGGTGCAACGCCGCACTGGCCTCGACCTGCAGTCACTCGCGCGGCAGGCCGGTGTAGGCGCAGAAGCGTTCGGCGCCCGCCGCATTGCCCAAAGCGATCGCCAACAGGCCGATGCCGGCCGCCCGCAGCCGCGGCAGGGCCGCCACCAGGGCCTGGGCGTATTCGAGGCTGTCGAAATCGCCCAGCTGGCCAATCAACACCACCAGCCGCCGCCGGCCCGGCGCCATCGATGGCACGCCCGCCAGGCGATCAAGCAGGGGCTGGGGGGCGCGGTGTTGTTCAGTCATGGGTAGTGATGGCCACGTTCAGGGATGCGGTGTGATCGCCAGGATGGTGATCTGTCCCTTCTCAGGTCCGTAGCACCAGAACACCCGGTCAGCGCCGGGCGTGCGGTTCTGCGCATAGGACTCAAACACCTGCTCCGCCGGGTTGTGTGGATTCATCAGTGAGGAGAAGGGATGGGAGTGCAGGCCAGGATGGCGGGGTCCCTGGGAGGCGAGCTTGCGGATGCAGCCCTCCACCTGCTGGAAGAGGCCGAACTTTTGGGTCTTGCG
>VGQR01000187.1 GCA_016882345.1 Cyanobacteria bacterium K_DeepCast_35m_m2_023 | reverse complement strand
GCCGCGGGCCGATCGCACCGTGGTGCTGGTGCCGCCCCAGGCCCCGGCTGCCGCCGAGAGCGAACCCCCGCCGGTCGCGGTCGCGCCTGCTCCCGATCTGCCGCCGCTGCCGGCCGACGAGCCCCAAGCCGAGCCGGCGGCCCGTCCGCCCCGCAGCCGCGCCGAAGAGCGCGAAGAAGCCGTCGAGGGCGGGGTCTGGCCTGTGGTGATCGCCCTGGTGCTGTCGGCGGTGGTGGGCACCGCCCTGGGCTGGTGGTGGATCAGTCGCGGCCGCGTGGCCAACTCCACCCCCGATGCGGCCTTGCAGCTGCCCAGCAGCCTGCCCGCGGCCGAAGTCGATCAGCGCCAGAACCTGCTCAACCGCCTGCGGGCGATGCAGGTCGATCGCGCCTGGTTCCTCAAGCTGGTCGATGCCAGCCTGCTGGCCCAGTTCCCCGAGCGCGGCGGCCGCTTGCCCAGCGATGCGGCCGATGACGCGCCCCTGCGCAAGGTTTGGAACGAGCTGGCCGAGGAGTGGCTGGCCAAGGTCGAGCAGCTGCCGTTGGAGATTCGGCGCCGCCTCGGCAGTCTCAGCATGGGCGACTGGCAGCGGCGTCAGCAGGCCCTGGTCTCCCAGGGCCTGAGCCCCGATGTGCTCAGGCAATTGGTCTCCGGTAGTGCCCGCAGCCTGTTGCCCGGTCGCGATGGCGCCGAGATTCCGCCCGAACCCTTCCGGCAGCTCTGGTTCGCTGCTGCCGAGCAGAGCCTGGCCAATGTGCAGATCGAGCCGATCGATGCCCAGCCCCTCGAGACCAAGGTGCTCTCGGCCCAGGTCGATGCCGGCGGCGCGCGGTTGTTCCCGATCCGCCTGCCCGTGGGTCATCGTCTGGTGCTGGGGGTGAACGGGTCACCCCTGATGCAGATGAGCGTGTTTGCCGCCGATGGCAGTCAGCTCGAGGGCCGCGGCCCCTTGCGTGTCGTCAGTCTGGGCGCTCAGCCGCGCTCGCCGGTGCAGCTGCTGGTCAACAACGACGGCGTGGCCCCGGCTATGATCACGTTGTCATTGCGGGCTGATCCACCGGCGGCGCAGCCGCGGCCCCAGCTGGTCGCCCCGAGCGAGCCGGCAACGCCACCTCCACCGGTGGAGTCCGCCGCTCCGGCCGAGCAGCCTTAAAGCCGCGCAATGGCGGCGCGGGTCTCCTTGACGTCCTGTTTGCGCTTTTCTTCGGCCCGTTTGTCGTGCAGCTTGCGGCCCTTGCCCAGGCCGATGGTCACCTTGATCCAGCTGCCCTTGAGGTGCATGTTGAGCGGGATCAGGGCCAGGCCCTTCTGATCGAGGCCGCCGCGCAGCTTGTCGATCTCGCGGCGGTGGGCCAGCAGTTTGCGCACCCGCAGCGGGTCGTGGTTGAAGTACTTGCTGGCGTGGCTGTGGGGCGAGATGTGCACGTTGTGCAACTGCAGCTCGCCATTGCGGATCAGGCAGAACCCATCCCGCAGGTTCGCCTGGCCGGCACGGATCGATTTGACCTCGGTGCCCACCAGCTCGATGCCGGTCTCGAGGGTTTCGAGAATCTCGTACTGATGGCGGGCGAAGCGGTTGTCAGCCAGCAGCCGGTTGGCCTCGTTGCGCCGGGCGCGGGCGGCCGCTTTCTTGGCTCCGCCTTTGGCCATCGCCGCGTCGCTCCCTCGCCTGTGTCCCCCGACCCTAGGCAGCTGCCGGTACCCTCGGGCCATGGCGATCGTTTCTTCTGCGGCAGGTTCGGGCGCGGGCGTGCCGGCCCGCAGTCGCGCATCGTCCAGCGAACCGGCCCCCCGGCTGCTTGATCCCTCCGTGCAGTCGGGCGAAGCCCTCGAGTTGCCGCTGCGCGAGGACTCGCTGCGCCCCCGCCGCCTGGGCGACTACATCGGCCAGAGCGAGCTCAAGCAGGTGCTTGGCATTGCCATCGAGGCCACCCGCAGCCGCGGTGATGCCCTCGACCATGTCCTGCTGTACGGCCCGCCCGGTCTGGGCAAGACCACCATGGCCTTGGTGCTGGCCGAGGAGCTGGGGGTGCGTTGCCGCATCACCAGCGCGCCCGCCTTCGAGCGCCCCCGTGACATCGTCGGTCTGTTGGTGAACCTGCAGCCGCGCGAGCTGCTGTTCATCGATGAGATCCACCGGCTCAACCGGGTGGCCGAGGAGATCCTCTACCCGGCGATGGAGGACTTCCGCCTCGATCTGACCGTCGGCAAGGGCACCACCGCCCGCACCCGCACCCTGCCCCTGGCCCCCTTCACCCTGGTGGGGGCGACGACCCGTGCCGGGGCGCTCAGTTCGCCGCTGCGGGATCGCTTCGGCCTGATCCAGCGGCTCGAGTTCTATGGCCTTGACGACCTGCAGGCGATTGTCAGCCGGGCCGCCGCTCTGCTCGAGCTGCAGCTGCAACCCGCCGCTGCGCTCGAAGTGGCGCGCCGCTGCCGCGGCACCCCCCGCATCGCCAACCGCCTGCTGCGGCGGGTGCGCGATGTGGCGGCCGTGCGCGGTCACGGAACCATCGCGCCTGAGCTGGTGGCCGAGGCCCTCAGCCTGCATCGGGTCGATGGTCGCGGACTCGATGCCAGCGACCGGCGCCTGCTGAGCCTGTTGCTCGACGGCCATGGAGGCGGCCCCGTGGGTCTCGAGACCCTGGCGGCGGCCCTGGGCGAGGACGCCACCACCCTCGAGACGGTGGTCGAGCCTTACCTGCTGCAGCTGGGCTTTCTGCAGCGCACACCGCGGGGTCGCATCGCCACCGAGGCGGCCCGGCACCATCTGCGCAGTGAGGCCGCATGAGCTGGCTCTTCCTCTGGGCGCTGGTGTTGACCCTGCTGCTGCCCTTGCAGCCATTGCAGGCTGCATCGCTACCGCAGCTGTTCGACCAGGCCCTGCTGGCCAGCCGCCAGGGCGATTTCGACGCGGCGCTGCCGCTCTGGAATGCGGTGCTCGAGCTGGCTCCAGACGATGCCGCCGCCTGGAGCAACCGCGGCAACGTGCAGCTGGCCCTGGGCGACGCGGCCGCGGCCATTGCCGATCAGACCCGCTCCATGGAGCTGGAGCCGGACAGCGCCGACCCCCACCTCAACCGCGGCACCGCCGAAGAGGCCCTGGGCCAGTGGGACGCCGCCGCAGCCGACTATCGCTGGATTCTTGAGCGCTACAGCGAGCCGGGTGAGCCCCGGGCTTCGGCGCTGTACAACCTGGGCAACGTGCTCGGCTCCGAAGACGACTGGGCCGCCGCCCGCGCCAGCTTCGCTGCCGCTGCCGAGGCCCGGCCCGGCTTTGCCATGGCCCGCTCGAGTGCAGCCCTGGCGGCCTTTGAGCTGGGTGAGCTCGACGCCGCGG
The DNA here is from genome assembly GCA_016882345.1 of Cyanobacteria bacterium K_DeepCast_35m_m2_023. Next base: position 1,517 of record VGQR01000187.1, on the reverse strand, counting down.
AGCGTGAGCTGCGCAACCTGATCCGCCGCTACCCGCTGTTTGCCGACGCCCGCGCCGGCCTCACGGCGCTGCTGTGGCGCAAGGGCAGTCGCGGTGAAGCCGAAAGCCACTGGGCCGCGGCTTCGGGCCTCGACCCGCGCTACCGCCAACCAGAATGGTTGCTGACGATGCGGCGCTGGCCCCCCGTGCCCGTTCAGGCTTTGCAGCAGTTCCTCGCCTTGGCCGGTTGATGGTTGCCTCGTTTGTTGGCCAACGCCTCGACCTGCCCTGTCCGCTGCTCGCGCGCGAGCTGACGGCGGCCCTGCCCGAATTGATCGAACTGCGGCGCCATCTGCACCGCCATCCCGAGCTGAGCGGTCAGGAGCAGCAGACCGCAGCCCTGGTGGCCGGGGAGCTCAGGCGCTGGGGTTGGGACGTGCGCGAAGGCGTCGGACGCACCGGTGTGGTGGCCGAGCTGGGACCACGCACCCTGGAGGATGGCAGCCCCGCTCCCCTGGTGGCGTTGCGGGTCGACATGGACGCCCTGCCGGTCGAGGAGCGCACCGGGCTGCCCTACGCCTCGAGCCGCCAGGGGCTGATGCACGCCTGCGGCCACGACATCCACACCACCGTGGGCCTGGGGGTCGCCAAGCTGCTGGCGGCGGTGGCCGAGCAGCAGCGCGAGCGGCTCAGCGCCCGGGTTCGGTTGCTGTTCCAACCGGCCGAAGAAACCGCCCAGGGCGCCGCCTGGATGAAGGCCGATGGCGCCATGGATGGGGTCGAGGCCCTGTTTGGCGTGCATGTCTACCCCTCGATTCCGGTGGGCAGCATCGGTGTCCGCAGCGGCAGCCTCACCGCCGCTGCGGGCGAACTCGAGGTCGAGGTCCTGGGCGAGGGCGGCCATGGGGCGCGCCCGCACCAGAGCACCGACGCGATCTGGATCGCGGCGCGTGTGGTCAGCGGCCTGCAGGAGGCGATCAGCCGCCGTCTCGATGCCCTGCACCCGGTGGTGGTCAGCTTTGGCCGCATCGAGGGGGGCAAGGCGTTCAACGTCATTGCCGACCACGTGCGCCTGCTGGGCACCGTGCGTTGCCTCGACACCGATGTGCACGCCCAGCTGCCCGGCTGGATCGAGGACACGGTCCAGGCCCTGTGCCAGGGCCATGGCGGCGAGGCGCGGGTGCGCTACCGGGTGATTTCGCCACCGGTGCACAACGACCGTGAACTCACCGAGCTGGTGGCCGCTGCAGCGGTTGACTTGCTGGGGCGCGAGCGGGTGCAGTGGCTCGAGCAGCCGTCGCTGGGGGCCGAGGACTTCGCCGAGCTGCTCGAGACCACCCGCGGCACCATGTTTCGCCTGGGGGTGGCCGGCCCCCAGGGCTGCAGCCCCCTGCACAGCAGCAGCTTTGCCGCCGACGAGGGCTGTCTGCCGGTGGGCATCGGCGTGCTCAGTTTGGCCCTGTTGCGCTGGATCGAGGCCCGGGCTGTCAGGTTGGCGTCATGAACGAGCGTTCCCCGCTGCTGGCCTGGCTGCCCTG
>VGQR01000186.1 GCA_016882345.1 Cyanobacteria bacterium K_DeepCast_35m_m2_023 | reverse complement strand
CTGGCTACCGCTCGCTCAACCTCTCCCATGCGGTGGCGGTGGTGTTGCAGGCGTTGCACCAGCAGCGGCAAGGCTCGCCGGCAGCGGCGATCGAGGCTGGGCCAGAGCTGGCACCGCGGGGGCAGATCGAGGCGATGCTGGGCGATGCCGAGGCCCTGTTGCTCGAGGTGGGATTTCTCTATCCCCACACGGCAGCGGCGCGCATGGCCAAGCTGCGGGCCCTGCTGCAGCGTGCCGGCCTGGCCCAAGAGGAGGTGGCGCTGCTGCGGGGCATGGTCCGCCAGTGCCGCTGGGCCACTGGACGCGGCTTGTAGACCACCTAGTTTCGGAGCCGCTGCTGCGCGCCGGTGTCGTCGCCTCGCCCCCCTCGCTCTGCCAGGCGCCCCTGGGTCGCCCCGCTGATGCTGGTGCTGCGCATGCTGGTGATGGGATTGGGTTTGGGTGTGATCACCGGCACCACCCTGCGGCTGTTGGCACCGCGGCTGGCCCTGGGGGCCGCCAATCAGCCGCGTCCCCAGGAGCCCGCAGCGGGTTTTGGCCGTGGGACCCCCGCCCTGGGCCGTTTCGCCCCCCGCAGCGAACTCACGGCCCTGTCGCAGCAATGGCAGCGCCTGGCGGCGGTCCACAAAGACCTGACGGCATCGGCCTACCTGCTGGTGCTCGATGACGGACGGTTCGCCCAGTTGCAGAGCGAGCAGCCCATGCCGGCCGCCAGCTCGATCAAGACGCCGATCCTGCTGGTGGCGCTCGATGCCTTTGACGCCGGTCAGCTCCGTTGGAGCGAGCCGCTGGCCATGACCAAGGAGGTGGTTGGCGGCGGTGCCGGCTGGATGGCCAGCCGGCCGGTGGGCACCCGCTTCCCGTTCTTTGAGGCGGCCACCGAGATGATTCGCGTCAGTGACAACAGCGCCACCAACCTGTTGATCAAACGCATGGGGGGCAAGCAGCAGCTCAACCAGCGTTTCGTCGCCCTCGGGTTGACGTCCACCGTTGTCAACAACTGGTTGCCCGATCTCGGTGGAACGAACACCACCAGCGCCCACGACCTGGCCCGTGCCATCGCCCTGGTCGACACCGGCGAGAAACTGGGCCCCCGGGCCCGCGATCTGTTCCGCGAAATCATGGGGACCTCCCGGACCAACACCTTGATCCCGCTGGGTCTGCTGCAGGGGCTGGGTCGCGATGCCGCCGACCCCGACTCGGAACTGCGCAGTTTTGGCATCAGCGTTTACAACAAGACCGGCGATATCGGCATCGCCTATGCCGATGGTGCCCTGGTGCAGTTGCCCACCGGTCAGCGGGCGGTGCTGGCGTTCATGGTCAAGGGACCGTTCAATGACCCCCGTTCCACCGATCTGATCCGCGCCATGGCCGCCGCCGTCTCGCGAACCCTGGTGGGACGCCGATGAGAACCGTTCGCCCCCACCTTGCCCTGGAAATGGCGGTGGCGCTGCTCGCCAACGTGCCACAGCCCGCCCTGCGGGCCCAGGAGCAACCGCTGGCGCCGCCTCCAGCCAAACCGCTGCTGCGCGAGCAGGCGGTCGAGCCACTGCCCGGACGGCTCGACACGGTGTTGATGGTCAACGACAACAATCCCGAGCTGATCAGCGGCGAGGGGATCTTGCTGTCCACCTTTGCGGCCCAGGGGCAGGTGGTTGGGGCTGCCCACCTCGATGTGCCGTTGAGCGGTCGCTTTGATCTGTTTAGCCATCACGTCTATGCCGGTCAGCCAGCGACGGCTGACTCGACCCTGTGGATCGCGGTGGTGGCCCAGCCCAGGGGAAATCAGCCGGTCAGGCTCACCCTGTTGAGCGGCTCCACGGCCCTGTCGCAATCGCTCGATTCCACCCAGCCGGGGGCCCCGTTTTTGCCCCTGCCCGATCTGGTGCCGTTGGGCTCGTTTCAGCTGTTCTCGGGCCCCGGCAGCAGGGTGGCCTTTGAGATCCTGACCCGTCAGAAGCTCAGCTTGCTGGGTCAGACCTGGACCTTGGCTCCTGAGACGCTGACCCCCCTGATGGTGCTGCCGTTGCCGGTGCGTGGTCTCGACCCGCTGCTCAATGGCCGCAACCTGCAAGTGCGCCTGCTCAGCGATGGCGTGGTGGATCTGGCCACCCTGGCCGCCTTTGGCAGCGGCGATCAGCCGCCCGCCCCCGAGACCTGGGGGCGGCTGCTGGCCGGGGATCTGAGCCCCAAGGAGCATCAGGCCTCCCCCAAAGGGGCACCCGGAAAACTCGTCTATTCACGGGTGAGCGGCGTTCAGATTGGCAGCACCTGGACCGCGCGCATCACCGACCCGGGCAAGAACTGGCTGAGCGCCAGTCGTGCACCGATCGCCTGGCCGATTGCTTCGCTCGAACGGGGCAGCCTGGGCACGGGCCAGGTCCAGTCCGCCGCCCTCAAGGCCTATTACCCCGGCACCGCCTGGGCTGCCCACGGCAACTACGGCGTCGAGTACGACGTCACCATCCCCCTGCGCAACACGGGCAAGGCCGCTACGGTCCTTGAGCTGGCCCTGGAGGCTCCGCTCAAGGGGGATCAGCCCTTGGGCGGTCTGCGGTTTAATTCCACACCGACCAAGGCGGTGATGTTTCGCGGGGTCGTCGAGGTCACCGGTCTCGACGGCGCCGCGCCGACGAGTGCCAGCACCGGGGCAAGGCCGCTGATCCGTCCCGCCGGCCGCCAGGCCTTCCATTTGGTGTTGCGCAACGGTCAGCAGGGCCCAACACTGGGACGGATCACGCTTGGCGCCGGTGCCGCTCGCACCGTGCGGGTGCGGTTGGTCTACCCCGCCGATGCCACCCCACCCCAGGTGCTGAGTCTGCTGCGCGCCCCAGCCTCACCAGCGGCAGGGGCGCCTGTGAAACAATCGCCAGCACAGGTACCAGACGCAGCCCCGTGAGTTCAGCCCGCCAGCGCAGGGTCTTTCCCTTCACCGCCATTGTTGGCCAGGAGGAGATGAAGCTGGCCCTGCTGCTCAACGTGATCGATCCCCGCATCGGCGGGGTGATGATCATGGGAGACCGCGGCACCGGTAAAAGCACAACGATCCGGGCCCTGGCCGACCTGTTGCCCGAAATCGACGTCGTCGCGGGCGACCCCTACAACAGTTCACCCAGCGATCCCGACCTGCAGAGCGCCGAGGTGCGCGAGCGTCTTGGCCGCGGCGAGCAGCTGGGCGTCGAGCCGCGCCAGGTGCCGATGGTGGATTTGCCCCTGGGCGCCACCGAAGATCGCCTCTGCGGCACCATCGACATCGAAAAGGCCCTCAGCGAGGGTGTGCGAGCGTTCGAGCCCGGCCTGCTGGCCAAGGCCAACCGCGGCCTGCTGTATGTCGACGAGGTCAACCTGCTCGATGACCATCTGGTCGACGTGTTGCTCGATTCGGCCGCCTCGGGCTGGAACACCGTCGAGCGCGAGGGCGTCAGCGTGCGCCACCCGGCCCGCTTTGTGCTGATCGGTTCGGGCAACCCCGAAGAGGGCGAGCTGCGTCCCCAGCTGCTCGATCGCTTCGGCATGAGCGTCGAGGTGCGCACCGTGCGCGACCCCGAGCTGCGGGTGCAGGTGGTGGATCAGCGCACCGCCTTTGACAATGATCCCGAGGGGTTCAATGGCGCCGTTCAGGGCAACCAGGATGCGCTGCAGGCCCGCGTGGTCGAGGCCCAGCAGCGGCTGCCCCTGGTGCAGATCGACGACGACCTGCGCATTCGCATCAGCGCCGTCTGCGGCGAGCTCGATGTCGACGGCCTGCGCGGCGACATCGTCACCAACCGGGCCGCCCGTGCCCTGGCGGCCTTCGAGGGGCGCACCGAGGTCAGCGAGGACGACGTTGCCCGGGTGGTGGCCTGCTGCCTGCGTCACCGCCTGCGCAAGGATCCGCTGGAGCAGATCGACTCGGGCGACCGGGTGGTCAAGGTGTTCTGCAAGGTGTTTGAGCGGCCCGAGGGCAGCGACCGCAGTGCCTTCGAGTTGGCCTTGGCGGCCTAGTGCTGGGCCGTCCCGGTTGAGGCGGAGGCGGTGAGGATCCTCGGGATTGACCCCGGATTGGCCCGGGTTGGCTTTGGGGTCATCGAGGTGGTCGGCCGTGAGCAACAGTTGCTCGATTGCGGCATCATCCGCACTGATGCCGGACGCAGTGAGGGCGATCGCATGGTCGAGATCGCCCGCGATCTGCGGCTGCTGCTGCGCACGTGGCGGCCCGAACTGGCAGCGGTCGAGAAGTTCTTCTTCTACCGCTCCAGCACCACCATCGCCGTGGTGCAGGCCCGCGGCGTCGTGATGATGACCCTGGCCCGCTTTCGCGTGCCGGTGGTCGAGTTCCCGCCGATGCAGATCAAGCTGGCCCTGGCCGGTTCGGGGCACGCCCGCAAGGATGAGGTGCTCGAGGCGGTGATGCGCGAGCTCAACCTCAGCGAGCCACCCCGCCCGGACGATGCAGCCGATGCCCTGGCGGTGGCGCTGACGGGCTGGTTTCAGCGTTGAAGCTCCGACGCACTCTGCCGCCTGCTCTGGAACCCATCCATTGGCAGGCTAGGTATTATGACTGAGTCTGGATTGAGAGTTCTCGTTCTAGTCAGGTCTCGGTTGTTGCTTGTATCTTGAAGCGGCATTGTCGTGCATAAAGATGGGCGGGTGCCTGGCGACTTTGGTTTCGGCGGTCTTGGCAGCAGCCTCTGCGGAAGCAGGGTTGGCGCTGCTGCCCCTGGCAGCCCAGGAGGCGATTCCGGGTCCGCGCTATAGGCCTGGTGCCGGCCTGATCGAGCAGATTCGCAGTGGAGACATCTACCGCTTCGGTGGAGCCAGGGCTCCCGGCCGGGACTGGGCCTTTGGTTGGAAGGAAACAATCACAGATCCAGCCCTTAGCACCT
>VGQR01000185.1 GCA_016882345.1 Cyanobacteria bacterium K_DeepCast_35m_m2_023 | reverse complement strand
GAGCTGCCGGACGAGCGCCTCGATGGCGAGTGCCTCAAGGGCGACCTGCGGGCGCTGCTGGAGCAGCTGCCCGAGCTGCAGGGCCAGGTGCTCAAGATGCGCTACGGCATTGGGGAGGAAGGCGCGCTGCACGAACCCATGAGCCTCAGCGCGATTGCCAAACAGCTGGGCATGAGCCGCGACAAGACCCGCAACCTCGAGCGCAAGGCGATCGAAGCGATCCGCTCACGCTCCCAGAAGCTCGAGGGCTATCTGGCAGCCTGAAACCAGCGCTTAAAGCGGATCAGACCGCTGATGCTGCACCGAACTGCCTCAGCGGGTTAAAAGAACTGGTCGAAGTTGTCGAAATCGACGGCCTTGAAGTTGCCGGCTTCCACCTGCGCCATCAACCGCTCCAGCTGCACCCACAGGGCGCTGGCGGTGCCGATCGAGAGCACGAACGACACCAGCAGTGCCGCGCCAGAGGCGAAGCCGAACACCTGCAGGCTGCCGCCGATGAACAGGGTCACACCGATCACGACCCCCGTGTAGGCGAGCGTCATCTCCCAGGTGCCCAAGGGCAGCAAGGCCAACCGATCCTGCTTCCAGCCGTCGAGCTTGTTCTGCACCAGTCGGGCAAAGGTGAGGCCGCACAGTACCCCGATCGCCAGACCCAGACCAGCCAGCAGATAGGGGGGCTGCTGAATCGGCGCATAGTTGAGCAGGATCTCATAGGCATCGAGATCGCCAAAGTCACCGCTGGCCAGGTCCTGGGCCGCTTCGCTCAGGTTGATCGGGGCCAGGGCCATGGGGGTCGAGGTTGCTGGCGTCGACCCTAGGCGGCCGCTGCCGTCATCAGCGCCCCTCGATACCCGCTCCTCGGGACGAAAGCACGTGATCGCCCAGCGGCTCGGTTCAGGCCGCAAGCGGGTTGAGGCGCTGCAGCATGCCGCCGGCGATGCGCCGCGGCGAAAAGGTGCGGCGCACCAACCCCATCAGCTGACGCAGATCGTCGGTGTGCAGGCGGTCATCGCGCACCAGGGTCAGCAGCAGACGCTGGCGCAGGCTGCTGCCCTCGGGCCCCAGGAGCAGCTTGAGGCCGGCACCGGCCACTGGAATCAAATCGGTGCTGCTGCCGTCGTTCTCGACCACAGCCAGCAGGTTTTCGAGCCGCTCGATCTGCAGCCGACCCTGGCGGTCAAACAACACATCCAGCAGCTTCTCGCGCATCTCGGCCGTGTCCCCTGCCAGCAGGCGCCGGGCCACATAGGGATAGGCCACCCGAATGATGCGAAAGCTGGGATCGAGCCGAAGAGCAAGCCCCTCCTGGCTCACGACGGCGCGGATGATCAGGGCGAACCGCGCCGGCACCCGGAAGGGGTACTCGTACATCAGCTCGCTGAAACGGTCGGTGATCGCCTTGAAGTTGAACGAGCCGACGTTGTCTCCCAATGCACCACCGAGCACCTGTTCGAGGGCCGGCACGATCGGCGCCAGATCGGCCTTGGGATTGAGAAAGCCCAGGGCCACAAAATCGTGGGCCAGGGCCTCAAAATCGCGGTTGATCAGATGGACCACCGCGCCGGTGAGGGTGAGGCGGTCGCTTTCACTGATCGAATCCATCATGCCGAAATCGACATAGGCCAGATGGCCCATCTGACCGGTCTTGCCGGGCAGGGCAAACAGGTTGCCGGGGTGGGGATCGGCGTGGAAGTAACCAAACTCGAGCAACTGGCGCAGTCCGGCGATCACGCCGGTGCGAATCAAGGCGGCAGGGTCGAGCTGACGGGATTCGAGCTCATGGCGCTGCTGCAGTTTGGTGCCGTTGATCCAACTGGTGGTGAGCACCCGCTGGGCCGACAGATGTCGTTCGACCCGCGGCACGGTCACCTCGGGATTGCCGGCAAACAACGTGGCAAAGCGCTCGGCGTTATCGGCCTCGCGGCGGTAATCGATCTCCTCGTACAGGGTGCGGCCGAATTCGTCGATGATCGTGCCCAGGCCGAAGCCCAGGTTGAGCGGCAGCAACGGCGCAAAGGTCACCGCCAGCAGACGGATCAACACCAGGTCGCGGCGCAGCACGTCCGGCAGGTTGGGGCGCTGCACCTTGACGGCCACCCAGCGGCCGTCGGCGAGCTGGGCCTTGTAGACCTGCCCGAGGCTGGCCGCTGCCACCGGGTAGTCCGGAAAAAGCGCAAACAGCTCGTTGACCGGAGCGCCCAGCTCGGCCTCAATCGTCGCCAGGGCGATGGCGTGGTCAAACGAAGGCAGATCGTCCTGCAGACGGGTGAGCTGATCGAGCCAATCGCGCCGCACCAGATCGGGGCGGGTCGACAGGGCCTGACCCACCTTGATGAAGCAGGGGCCAAGGGCGGTCAGGGTGCGCAGGATGCGCGCGGCCAACCGCTGCTGCACCTGGGCATCGTTGCTGTTGCCCTGCACAACCAGGGCAAGTCCCAAGCCCAGAAGCTGGGTGAGGATCACCAGCAGGCGCCACAGCAGCAGCCAGGGGCGCAGCAGCAACCAACGCAGGTCGCGGCCGGGGTTGTAATCGAGGACCTGTTCGGCAGCCAAGGACCCAGGTCCACGAGCAGATGCGACTCTAGAAAGATGGGCTCGCCACTGCATCTGCACCTGCCGGCCCATGGCCGCGGCCGCGCCCTGGCACCGGCCCTCTCAGCCCTGCTGCGCGGGCGGCCCGGCAGCTGGGACCTGCCCGAACTGCCCGCGGTGGGCGGGCCGCTGCTGGCCGAGGGGGCCGTCGCCGAGAGCCAACAGCAGGTCGCCCGCCTGCTGGGAGCCGAGCGCTGCTGGTTTGGCGTCAATGGCGCCAGTGGCCTGCTGCAGGTGGCGCTGCTGGCCCTGGCACCGCCCGGCAGCCGCGTGTTGCTGCCGCGCAACCTGCACCGCAGCCTGTTGCACGCCTGCGTGCTGGGCCAGCTCGAACCGGTGCTGTTCGACCTGCCGTTCGAGGCCGACACCGGCCTGTGGCAACCACCGCCGCCCGAGCACCTGCAACGGGTGATCGCCGCCGCCCTGGCCCAGGGCCCGCTGGCCGCGGTCGCCGTGGTGTCGCCCACCTATCAAGGGCGCAAAGCCGATCTAATGGGACTGGCACCCGTAGCCCACAGCGCCGGCCTGCCGCTGCTGGTCGATGGTGCCCATGGGCTGGGGGACGGCATCGCTGCCGGCGCCGACCTCGAGGTGCTGTCGCTGCAGAAAAGCGCTGGCGGCCTGGCGCAGAGCGCACTGCTGCTGGCCCAGGGCCCGCGGGTCGATCCAGCGGCCATCGAGCGGGCGTTGCTGTGGCTGTCGAGCTCGAGCCCCAGCGCCCTGCTGCTCGCCAGCTGCGAAACCGCCATCGCCCAGCTGACCAGCAGCGGCGGCGCGCGGCAGCGCCAACGGGCCAGCTCGCGCGCGGCGCGGCTGCGGCAGCGCTGCAGCGCCCTGGGTTTGCCATGGCTGGCCAGCGACGACCCGCTGCGGCTGATCGTGCACACCGGCGCGATGGGCATCAACGGCCTTGAGGCCGACGCCTGGCTGCTCGAGCGGGGGGTGATCGCCGAGCTGCCCGAACCGGCGACCCTGACCTTCTGCCTGGGTCTGGCGCCCCCAGCCGGGGTCGAGCGGCGGCTGCCGCGGGCGCTGCTGGCGCTGCGACAGGCCCTGGCAGGGCCAGCGCTGCCGCTGCTCGAGCGGCCGCCCCTGCCGCTGCTGGCGGGCCTGGCCCAACCGATCGGCAGCGCCTGGCGGGCCAGGCACGAGCGCGTTCGCCTCGAGGCCGCGGCCGGCCGCATCGCCGCCGAACCGCTCTGCCCCTATCCGCCGGGGATCCCCCTGCTGGTGCCGGGCGAACGCATCGACCGGGAGCGGGCGGCCTGGCTGCAGCGCCAGAGCCGCCTATGGCCCGGGCAGATCGCTGATACCGTAAGGGTTGTGGCCGGCGACGGGGCCGATGCCTGAGAGCGACGCCTACCGCTGGGACTTTGTCACCCCGGGGCTGCCGGATCACGCCTTTCGCCGCGCTCCGGGCTTCAACCCCACGCCCCTGGAGCTGCGGGTGATGCTGCTGGCCCACCTGCGCCCCACCGCCGGCTCCCTGGTCTGGGATGTGGGCGGCGGCACCGGAGCCCTGGCCCTCGAGATCGCCCGGTTGCTGCCCAGCGGCGAGGTACACACGCTCGAGCGGGATCCGGAAGCGATCGAGCTGATGCGCAGCAACCGCGAGCGCTTCGGCACCCACAACCTGCACATCCATGCCGGCGCCGCCCCCGACGACCTGAGCCAACTGCCCCCTAACCCCGACCGGGTGGTGCTGGAGGTCGGGCGTCCACTGGGCGATGTGCTGCGGCTGGTCTGGGCTGCCCTGCAGCCCCAGGGACGGCTGGTGATCAGCACCGCCAGCCTCGAGGGTCTGGTCGATGCCACCGACACCCTGGGCCAGCTGCAGGCCCGCGACCTGCAGGTGGTACAGGCGACCGTGCACCGCATGCAGCGCCGCGGCAGCCAGGCCAAGCTGGCGGCGGCGGAACCCCTGTTTCTGATCGCCGCCGAGCGCTGATGCCCTCCGAGCCCTCCGAACCCCAGGCCCAAGCGGCACGCAAGGCCACGTCGCCGGCGCGGCTGCTGAGCGGTTGGGCCGTGGGGGCCTTTGGCTTTGTGGTGGTGCTGCTGGGGGGGTGGTGGTTCACAGTCGCCGTCGGCGTGATGGTGCATCTGGGCCTGCTGGAGTTCTTCCGAATGGCCCAGTTCAAGGGCATCAAACCCGCCACCAAAACCACCCTGGTGACGGTGCAACTGCTGTTGCTGGCCACCATGGCGGCCAGCAGCGGACCCGGCGGCGGCTGGTTCGCCCAGGATCTGGCAGCGGCGGTGCTGCCGGTCTCGGGCGCCGTGATCTGCGGCTGGCT
>VGQR01000184.1 GCA_016882345.1 Cyanobacteria bacterium K_DeepCast_35m_m2_023 | reverse complement strand
GTTCAGTGGTGATTCCGAGCCTCCGAGGGTTCCCGGCGAGCCCACTGAATAGGCTCGGCAAGACGAACCCGATTTTCAGCGGAGAACGCGTGGATCAGAGAACCCGAATCGTGGCGGCCGTGCTGCGCAATCTAAAGCTGCCTCCCCGCTTTCGGCTCAAGCTGATCAAGGAGGATCCCGTGCGGCTCGAATTAAGTCTCACACCGGCCTACGGCAAGGATCCGATCCTGGTGGGTCTGGTCGAATCCCAGGATTTGGTTGCTAGGCGCGACCGCGAAGGCCGCATCCCCAGGGATTTGCAGGGAACCTGGGACTGGACGGTGAGGCATGGCAAGGTCAGCACCGGTGGCTGGAATCCCTACCTGAAGGAAGCCCTGCAGACGATGTTTGAAACCGGTCTGCCGGCCATTGTGTACGAAGAAACCACCGGCGAGCCTTACCACCCAGTGGATGGGGCGCGCCACGTGCGCTGAGCCATTGAACGGGCTGCCGATCGATGGTCAATTGCCGGCCATCGTGGCGGCCTCTTTGCCCGCCGGCTCAACCGTGTTACTGCAGGCCCCCCCGGGGGCCGGCAAAACCACCCGGGTGCCGCTGGCCCTGCTCGAGGCGCTGAGCCGATCGGCCCACGCCACGACGGGGCGCCTGCTGATGCTCGAGCCGCGCCGTCTGGCTGCCAAAGCTGCTGCACAGCGCCTGGCCGCCGAGCTGGGTGAACGGGTGGGTGCCCGGGTGGGCTACAGCGTCCGACTCGAATCGCGCACCTCCTCGGAGACCGTGCTGGAGGTGGTCACCAGCGGCCTGTTTCTGAGACGCCTGCAGGCCGACCCCGAACTGCCCGGGGTAGCCCTGGTGATCATCGATGAGTTCCATGAACGGGGAGCCGACACCGAGCTGGCGCTGGTGCTGCTGCGCAAAGCCAGAGACCTGTTGAACCCGAACCTGCGCCTGCTGGTGATGTCGGCCACGCTGCAGATCGATGCACTGGCGAACCAGTGGCCCGAGGCCCAGGTGCTGCGCAGCGAGGGGCGAGAACACCCCGTCAGCGTCACGCACCTGGGGCCACGCCGCGACGAACCGCTGCCGCACCAGCTGCTGCGCGCCCTTGAGCACCATTGGATCGATCGCTGCGAACCACGCGGAACCGCACTGGTGTTCGTGCCAGGGCAACGCGAGATCCGCCAGGCGCACGAGCTGATCGCCGCCACAGGCTGGGGGCAGAGCATCGACATTCAGCCGTTGCACGGCAATCTGCCGTTGGCAGAGCAAAGCTGGGCTCTTGGTGCCAGCCGCAACCCCGCCGGCAAGCTGGTGTTGGCCACCAGCATCGCCGAAAGCTCGCTCACCATCGAAGGCGTCGAGCTGGTGATCGATGCCGGTCTGAGCCGTCGCCATCGCTTCGACCCCGGCAGTGGCATGGATGCCCTGATCACCGCGGCAGCGAGCCAGGCCAGCGCCGAGCAGCGCAAAGGACGGGCAGGACGGCTGGGCCCCGGCCACTGTGTACGGCTCTGGCCGGCTTCCGAACAGCACCGCCGGCCGGCCTTTGATCCACCCGAGCTGCTCGAAAGCGATCCAGTGCCGTTGGCGCTGCAGCTGGCCCTCTGGGGTGCCCCCCTGGGCGACGGCCTGCCCTGGCTCGATGCCCCCCCTGCTGCGGCCCTGCAGGAAGCCCGCGGCTTGCTGGGCCAACTGGGGGCTCTTGATGCAAGCGGCCAGTTGAGCGCCCATGGGCGCGCCATCGGACAGCTGGGACTCCATCCGCGGCTGGCGCACATGCTTCTGCAAGCCCACGAGCACGGCTGGCACGAGCAGGCAGCCAGCCTGGCGGTGCTGTTGAGCGAACGTGACCCGCTCGATCGCCAGGAGGCGGGCAGCGACCTGGCTGCTCGCCTCGACTGGCTGCACGGGCGCCCCCCACGCCAGGCCGCCAGCTGGCAGCGGCTGCAACAGCAGCGCCAGGCCTTGCTGCAGCAGCTGGGGCGCAGCGGGGTGCCCACGGCGACCAATCCCGCTGCAGTCGCCTTAGCAACCCCCGCCGGCAGTGCAATTGCTGCCCTGCTGTTGAGCTGGGCCTATCCCGAGCGGGTGGCCCTGCAGCGGCCCGAAGGCCAGGGCCGCTATCTGCTGCGCAATGGCCGTGGGGCCGTGTTGCCCCCCCACGATCCCCTGGCCCACCACCCTGCTCTGGCGGTGGGCAGCGTCGATGGCCAGGGACGGGAGGCGCGCATCCTGCTGGCCCTACCGCTGTCCCTGGGCCAACTGGAGCACATCGCCGACAGTGCTGGCACCCTGGTGCCCCACATCAGCTGGGATGCCGCAGCCGAGCGGGTGCGCTGTGAACAGCAGCGGCAGCTCGGGGCCCTGGTGCTCGATCGCCGCCCCTGGCCCGATCCCGACCCTGTAGCAGTGCAAGCCGTGCTGGTGCATCAAATCCACGAGCGGGGCCTGATGGTCCTTCCCTGGAGCCCCGCCAACCGCCAGCTGCAGCAACGGCTGTCCCTGGCCCACCGGCACCTGGGCAACCCGTGGCTCGCCTGCGATGACGAGACGCTGCTAAACAGCCTCGAAACCTGGCTCGGCCCCCAGTTGCCAGGACTGCGCAGCTTCGCTGACCTGCGCCAGCTCGACCTTGATGCGGCCCTGTGGGGTGACCTGCCCTGGGAGCTCAGGCGGGAGCTCGACCAACTGCTGCCCGGCGAACTGAGCATCGCCTCGGGGCGCAGGGCCAACCTCGACTACAGCCAGGGGCGACCGGTGCTGGCCGTGAAACTGCAAGAGTTGTTCGGTACCCGCGACCACCCCACCGTGCTGGGCGGCTCCCTGCGGGTCAGGCTGGAGCTGTTGACGCCAGCAGGACGGCCCGCTGCCATCAGCGAAGATCTGCCCCATTTCTGGCAGCACACGTACCCGGAAGTGCGGCGCGAACTACGCGGGCGCTATCCCAAGCACCCATGGCCCGTCGACCCGACCGAGGCCATGGCCACGGCGCTGACCAACCGCGCGCTCAAGGCCAGTGGGCAGGGGCAGCGGTAGATCTCCATAGCAACCCAGCTCCGTTTGAGACGCTGGATGAGGATCGGGTCTGGCCTGGGGTTGCGAGCTGCAGATCCATCAACAATCGCTGAGCAGCTGGGCGAAACCAAGATGATGCAGACCCTCGACAATGCCTTCACAACCATGGCCGCGGGCCAAAAAGGTGCGCGGCAAGCGGGGCAGTTCCGCCACTAACGCTGCTTCAGCATTGCCCACCATGACACCCGCCAGACCGGTTTCAAACATCGCCAGGTCATTGAGGGTGTCCCCCGCCGTCACCACCCGATCGGGGTCGCACTGGAGCAGCTCCAGCAGTTCCAACAACGTGCTGCCCTTGTTGACCCCAGCCGGCAAGACATCGAGATAACGGTTGTCGGAAAACAGACAATCAACGCCATGGGCCTCGAGATCGGCCACCAGATCTGGCGCAAACAGGTCCGGGTCGTAGTAATAGGCCAGCCGGCGGTGGGCCGTCAGGGGCTGCGGACACAAGCCTTCGACCCCAGCAAGCAGGGGCAGCAAACGCTCAGGCTTACCGCGCCAACGCGCCTCGATCGGCTCGGTGGCCAGCGGCAACGGCTGCAGGGTCTGGCCGCACGCCACGGTGCACCCCACATCGCTGATCACCAGATGGGGAGCCGTCAGACCGTGGTCCGCATCGTCCTGAAGCAAACGGGCAATCGAATCGAGATCGCGGCCGGTGCAGTACACATGCAGGACCTGATCGCGGCGCTGCTGCAACCAGCGATACATCCGCCGCCGCCATGGCAGTGGTCCCCCCAGCAACGTCCCATCCAGGTCGGTCACCAACACCAGCTCGGGATGGCTCGGCAAGGGGGCGGCCAGTTGCTGCTCGAGCAGCAGCCGGGGGCTGGGCATGGCGGCGATGGGCTGCTGTGCGGGACCTTAAATGGAGCCGACCGCCCACTGGCATCGCGGCCAGCAGCATCGTGCCCCGTTTTTTTGCCAAGAACCGTCGCGACGGCGCGCGCCTGCTCAGCAGTGCCCTCGTGATCTGCGGTGGCGGCCTGGTTCGAGTCGACCATCCCATCGGCCAGCTGGTGGTCGTTCTGGCCGGGGTGACCTGCCTCTATTGGTGGCACTGCTACCGCCAACTGACGTCTTGAGGCGCGGCCAGTGACCGCTGCAAGTCTGCCGCGCTACTCGATCACCGAGCTGAACCAGGCCATCGGCACGTTGCTGGAGCGGGGCTTTGCCCCCCGCTTCCTGCTCGATGCCACGGTCATCAAACCCCAGATCAAGAAAGGGCACCTCTGGCTAACGCTCAGTGATGGGCAGGCTTCGATCGGAGCGGTCGTGTGGGCATCCCAGCTGCCCAAATTGACCCACCAACCCCAAGATGGGGATGGGGTTGTCGTGGTCGGCAAGCTCAACTTCTGGGCCAACCGCGCCACTCTCAGCGTGCAGGTGCTCGAGGTGCGCCCCAGCCTCAGCACCGTGCTGCGCCAGTTCGAGCGGGTCCGTCAGCTGCTCGATGAGGACGGACTCCTGGATCCGGCCCGCAAGCGAGCGCTGCCGCCGATGCCGCAGCAGATTGCTGTGCTCACAAGTGTGCCCAGCTCAGCCCTGGCTGATCTGTTGCGCACGGCATCCGAACGCTGGCCGGCCACGGCCGTGGTGGTGGTGCCGATCCCGGTGCAGGGTTCGGTCGAACAACAGATTGGGGCGGCACTGACTGCGCTGAGCGCGCGCGCCTCTGCCCTGGGCCTCGAGGCGATCATCGTGGCTCGTGGCGGCGGCAGCCGTGAAGACCTGGCGGTGTTCGACAGCGAACTGGTGGCGCGAGCTGTGGCCAACTGCCCAGTCCCGGTCGTCAGCGGAATCGGCCATGAAGATGACACTACCATTGTCG
>VGQR01000183.1 GCA_016882345.1 Cyanobacteria bacterium K_DeepCast_35m_m2_023 | reverse complement strand
GGCGGGCCCAATTGACCCGTGCTGCCTCGGACCGTTCGGCGACAGCAGCGGTGCTGGAGCACGCTTCACGCCAGCTCGAAGACCACGGCCTCTAGGGCTCAGCCTTCGGCGCCGGGGTAGCCATCGCCCCCACTACTACGACGCCGACGGGTACGGCCAGCCTCGAAGCCATCGCTGGCACCGCCATAGCTGCGGTCTTCCCAGCCCCGGGCTCCCGACTGACGATCGGAACCACCACCGGAGTAGCCACCACCACCGCCATAGCCGCCGCCGCCGGAGTAGCCACCGCCACCGCCGTAACCGCCAGCGGATGAGCCGCCGCCATACCCGCCGCCGCCGCGGCGAGGGCCACCGCCACCACCTGCAGCGCGGGGCTCTGCCTTGTTGATGCGCAGCGGGCGGCCCATCAGTTCGGCGCCCTGCAGTGCCTCAATGGCCCGCGATTCACTCTCCTCGTCGGCCATCTCAACAAAGGCAAAGCCGCGTTTGCGACCGGTGTCGCGCTCCAGCGGAAGCGCGCAATTCACCACCTCGCCGTAGGGAGAGAACAGCTCGGCCACATCGTCCTGCTCGGCGCGGAACGGAAGGTTGCCAACAAAAATGCTCACAGACCGAAAACCTGAACGTGGGCGCTGGCCAAGGCCAGGCTGGCGGGTCCTAGGACCTCACAGCGCCAGCAGCCTAAGGCGCTCAGGCGCCTCTGCCCAGTTGCGTGCGCATCTGCTGCAACTGTTGATGAACCAATGCAAAACCGGTGCCGCCTTCGCTGCGGCGTGCCGCCACCACCTGGCGGGGCGCGATGGCATCAGCAATGTCCGCGGTGAACGCCGGATGCCACTGCTGCCAGCGCTCCAGAGGCAGCTGCCGCAGCAGCACGCCCTCGGCCAAACAGGACTTGACCAGGGCGCCCACCAGCTGATAGGCCTCTCGAAACGGCACGCCACGGGCGACGAGGTAGTCGGCCACATCGGTGGCATTGGAAAAATCGTTGGACACCGCGTCCTCAAGACGTTGGGGCCTGAAGACAAGCCCTTCCTCGAACAGGATCGCCATCGCTTCGAGGCAGTCGCGCACGGTGCGGACGCCGTCAAACAGAGCCTCCTTGTCCTCCTGGAAGTCCTTGTTGTAGGCCAAGGGCAGACCCTTGATCATGGTCAGCAGTCCCATCAAGTGGCCAAACACGCGGCCGCTCTTGCCGCGCACCAGCTCGGGCACGTCGGGATTCTTCTTCTGGGGCATCAGGCTGCTGCCGGTGGCGCAGCGGTCGCTGAGGGTGACAAAGCCGAATTCCTCTGATGCCCAGAGGATCACCTCTTCACTGAGCCGGCTCAGATGGGCCAGCACCAGGGAGGCCGCGGCCATGAACTCGACCGCGAAATCGCGATCGCTGACCGCATCGAGGCTGTTGGCGTAGATCTGCGCAAACCCCAGCTCGGCAGCGGTCATGCGCCGATCGATCGGCACCGGCGTACCGGCCAGAGCCGCCGCCCCCAGAGGACAGATGTTGACGCGACGGCGCACATCGGCCAGGCGCTGGCGGTCGCGCTCGGCCATTTCGATGTAGGCCAACAGATGGTGGGCCAGGCAGAGGGGCTGGGCCCGCTGCAAGTGGGTGTACCCCGGGATCAAGGTGTCCGCGTGGCGCTCGGCCTGATCCAGCAGTGCCCGCTCAAAACGCAGCAGATCGGCATCGATCGCGTCGATCTGCTGGCGCAGCCAGAGGCGCACATCGGTGCCCACCTGGTCGTTGCGGGATCGGCCGGTGTGCAGCTTCTTGCCCACAGGGCCGATCAGGGCGATCAAACGCCGCTCGACCGCAAAATGCACGTCCTCGTCGCCGAGGCCCGGATTGAAGCTGCCCGCCGCTGCCTCGGCGCGGATCGCTTCAAGCCCCTCGATGAGGGTGGTGGCCTCGGCCTCGCTGATCACACCGCAGCGGCCCAGCATGCGGGCGTGGGCCACCGAGCCGTCGAGATCCTGCTGCAGCAGCCCGATATCGAAACCGATCGAGGCATTGAAGCGCTCGATCGACGGATGCAGGCCCTGGTCAAACCGTTGGCTCCAGGTGGACGCGGAGGAATCGACTGCCATCTGCTCAGCTTGCCATCGAGGAGCAGGGCAGGGACGGCAGACTGACCGCCTCATCGACCTTGAGCACCACCATCGAGGCGTCATCCTCGAGGGCCCGACCGCTGCCGACAAAGCGATCGAGGCGCACAAACAGGTGCTCGAGAATCTGCTGAGCGGTCGCTCCATTGCGGCAGATCGATTGCAGCGCCTCGCTGAGTCGGCGCTCCTCGAAGCGTTCGCCGCTGAACCCGGCAGCTTCTGTCACACCGTCGGTGTAATAGAGCAGGACGTCCCCCGGTTCCAGCCGCAACTGCTGACTGGCGAACTCGGCATCGGCCTGCAGTCCGATCAGCAGACCGGCCGCATCGAGGCGTTCGAGGTAGCCGCTCTGGCGGCGCCAGATGAGCGGGGGGTTGTGGGCCGCATTGGCGTAACGCAACAGACGCGTGCGCGGGTCGTAGTCGGAATAAAACAGCGTCACGAAGCGGTGGGAATGGGCCAGATCCTCCTGGGCCATGGCGTTGAGGTCATGGAGAATGCGCCCCGGCTCATGGCCACTGAGCACTTCGGCCCGCAACATGCCCCGCAACAGGGTCATCAGCAGACCCGCAGGAATCCCCTTGCCCATCACATCCCCCATGACCAGAGCCCAGCGACCCTGTTCGCGGCGGCGGCCGCTGAGCTGGGGACGGGTGGGGATGAAGTCGTAGTAATCACCGCCCACCTGAAAGGCCGGACGGCAGCGGGCCGCCAGCTCGATCCCGGCGATCACCGGACAGTGATCGGGCAGCAGCTGGGCCTGGATTTCAGCACCGGTGCTGAGCTGCCGGTCCAGGCGCTCGTGGCGGCGCATCTGCTGAACGAGGGCATCGTGTTCGAGGGCCACGGCAGCCAGATCAGCCACCAACTGGACATGGCGGCGATGCACATCACTCCAGCCAAACCCGGACCGTGAACTGAACACATAGAGGCGACCGGCCTGGCGACCGCGACTGGCCAGCGAGGTGCCAAACACCTGCGCCTGACCCAACACACGGGCCACCCGCTGATCGAGAAAGCGCGCCACGGCCTGCTCGCCGCTCAAGCTCTGCAGCTCGTCATCGCTGAGGGCGACCAGCTGGCGCACCACCTCACCGCAGGGTTCGGCAATGGTGGCCTGGAGCTGTTCGCGCCAGAGGCGACCGTCCTCGTGAAGCACCACGAGCAGCGCGCCCTCGGCCTCGACCAGGCGCATCGCCACCAAGGGCACCAACTCGAGGAAACGGGCCAGGTTGGTGAAACTGCGCAGCGCAAAGCCAAGGGAAACCAACAGCTCCTGATTGCGCCGTTGCTCCTTGTTGAGGCTGTCGAGCAGCTGGCGCAGGGATTCTGAGGCCGTCCACACGGCGCTGAGCCGCAAGGACCCGCACAGTAGCGACGCTCAGCCCGCCAGCAGAGCTTCGACAAATTCGAAGCTGTTGAACGGGCGCAGATCGCGAATGCCCTCACCGGCCCCGATGAAGCGGATCGGCAGGCGGGCTTCGGACGCCACAGCCAGGGCGACGCCACCACGGGCACTGCCGTCGAGCTTGGTGAGCACCACACCGGTCAGCCCGGCTGCCGTGGCAAAGGCCATCGCCTGCTTGAGGCCGTTCTGACCCTGGCTGGCATCGAGCACCAACAACGACTCGACCACGGCGTCAGGAGCCAGCTTGTCGACGATGCGCCGCACCTTGGCCAGCTCCTCCATCAGGTTGTGCTTGGTCTGCAGACGGCCGGCGGTGTCGACCAGAACGAGCTCGGTGCCCTTGGCCTGGGCCGCACCGATGGCGTCGTAGACCACCGCAGCGGGATCGGCATTGGCGCTGGGGTTGGCGATCACCGGCACCCCGCTGCGTTCACCCCAGACCTGAACCTGCTGAACAGCGGCGGCACGAAAGGTGTCGGCGGCGGCGATCAGGGCGCTGTAGCCGCTGCGCACCGCCAGGTTGGCGAGCTTGCCCAGGGTGGTGGTCTTGCCGACGCCATTGACCCCCACCAGCAGCCAGACGTTGAGGCGTCCGCGCTGGGGGGCCAGCAGCGGTTGTGCGCTGCTGCGAATCGGGGCATCGAGCAGGCCCTTGAGCTGCTCCTTGAGAAAGCGGATCCCCTCTGCTGGATCGACCACCTCGGTATTGAGCCGCTTGCGCAGGGCCTCAAGCACCTGGTCGGTGGCCTGAACGCCCACGTCCGCCCGCAGCAGGGTGGTCTCGAGATCGTCGAGCACCTCTGGAGTCAGGGGGTCATCGCCGAGGTTCTCGAGCAGTTGAGTGACCAAACCGCGCCTGGTCTTTTCCAGCCCCTGGCGCAGGCGCGAGAGCCAGTCGATCTCCTCCAGGGAGATCTGATCAACCCGTTTGCCCTGGGCGGCGAGAACCTCGGCCGACCAGGTGAATGTCTCATCAAAGGCACCCAGCTGGGGTTCATCGGCAGCGACGGCTGCCGCAACGGTCTGGGGTTCGGGCTCGGGCGCTGCGGGGGCGACCAGGGCCTGCAGCCGCTCGGCGCGCTGGGCCGCTGCCTGCTCGAGCAACGACAACCCGAGGGCGGGCTCGGCCGGCGCAGCTGGCTGTGGTGGCTGTGGTGGCGGTGTGGGCTGGACTTCGGGCTCAGGGTCAGGCTCGGGCTCGGGCAGTGGCGGCACTGGTGCAGCCACCGGTTCGACAGAGGCCGGCTCGGCCGTGTTCTGGGCCCCTTGCTGCTGGGCCTTGAGCCGTGCATAGGCGGCTTGGGCCCAGGCCAGAGCGTCGAGGTCGACGTCGCCCGCCGCCGGCGTCTGGACCACCGGATCGGCAGCTGTTGCTGCGGTGGTCTCAGGAGTG
>VGQR01000182.1 GCA_016882345.1 Cyanobacteria bacterium K_DeepCast_35m_m2_023 | reverse complement strand
CGAGGTGTTGCGGATGAACGAACAACTGGCCGCTGCCACAGCCAAACGGGCCAGCACGGACCAACTCAGGCGCCTGGCCCTGGAAAGCGGCATGAAATCGCTGCTGGGCTACGGGCTGGATCTGGTGCGGGAGGGCCACACCACCCTGGATGAGGTCGAACGAATGCTGCTGACCGACTCGGGCTTGGAGAGCGAACAACGGGCGCGCGCCCTCAACAGTCTCAGTTGCAAAGGTTGTGGTGGCGGAATGCGGGATGAGTGGCTGGAATGCCCTTACTGTCTGACCGTTCGTTGAGGAGCAACGATGGCCATCTCGATGGAGGAGCTGATGGAGCAACTCGTCGCCAATGGCGGCAGCGACCTCCATCTCAGTGCGGACCTGCCACCCTACGGACGCTTCAACGGACAACTGCGGCCCTTGCAGGACGAGGTGCTCGATGAGGAGGCCTGCAACCGGTTGATCTTCACCCTGCTCAACAACAGCCAGCGCAAGCAGCTCGAACAAACCTGGGAGCTCGACTGCTCCTACGGTCTCAAGGGTGTGGGCCGTTTCCGGGTCAACGTCTACCGCCAGAAGGGTAGTTATGCCGCCTGCCTGAGGGCTCTGGGAAGCAAGATTCCCAGCCTCGAAAGCCTGGGCTTGCCGCCGATTGTCGAAGAGGCCAGCCATTTCCCCAAGGGTCTGGTGCTCGTCACAGGACCGACCGGATCGGGCAAAACCACCACGTTGGCCGCCATCCTCGAGCACATCAACCAGACGCGTTCGGAGCACATCCTGACGATTGAGGATCCGATCGAATTCGTCTACACCAGCCAGCGCAGCGTGTTCCACCAGCGCGAGGTCAACGAGGACACCCGCAGCTTTGCCAATGCTCTGCGCGCCGCCCTGCGTGAAGATCCCGACGTGATCCTGGTGGGTGAAATGAGGGATCTTGAAACCATTCAACTGGCGATCAGCGCCGCAGAAACCGGCCACTTGGTGTTCGGCACGCTCCACACCAGCTCGGCCGCCCAAACGGTCGACCGCATGGTGGACGTGTTTCCACCGGCGCAGCAAACCCAGATTCGGGTGCAGCTGAGTAACAGCCTGGTGGCCGTCTTTGCCCAGAACCTCTGCAAACGCCAGAACCCCCAACCGGGCCAGTTCGGGCGGGTCATGGCCCAAGAAATCATGATCAACACGCCCGCCATTGCCAACCTGATTCGCGAAGGCAAGACGGCCCAGCTCTATTCCCAGATCCAGACCGGTGGCCAGCAACAGATGCAAACCCTGGAAAAGGCGCTGGCCGATCTGGTGCTCTCCAAGCAGGTGTCGTTGGAGGAAGCCATCAACAAAACAGGCAAGCCCGAAGAACTCAAACGCCTTGTGAACCAACTGCAATAACAGCCGTGCCAGCCTTCGTTGCCACCTTCAAGAACAGTCGCGGCAAGGCCCAGACCCTGATTCTGGAAGCCGCTGATGCTGCAGCCGCACGGCGTGATCTGCGCAAGCGTGGCATCCAGGCTGACAGCATCGAACGCAAAGCGCAGGCTGCAGCCAACGCGGGTTCAAGCAAGGCCAACAACGGAACAGGCGGGAGCCAGCGGCAGCAGCTCAACAGTCTGCTTGAAGCCAAGCCGACGATCAAAGAGAAGGCTGTCTTTGCCAGCAAGCTCGCCGCCTTGGTTGATGCCGGCGTACCGATCGTGCGCGGCATCGAGCTGATGGCCAAACAACAGAAATCGCCTTTGTTCAAACGGGCCTTGCAAGCGATCACACTCGATGTCAACCAGGGCATTGCCCTTGGACCAGCAATGCGGCGCTGGCCCAAGGTGTTCGACAAACTGTCGGTCGCCATGGTCGAAGCCGGCGAGGCCGGCGGTGTGCTCGACGAATCACTAAAACGGTTGTCAAAACTACTAGAGGACAACGCCAAACTACAAAATCAAATCAAAGGTGCCCTCGGCTACCCGGTCGCCGTGCTGTTCATTGCGGTCGCCGTCTTTTTGGGAATGACGATCTTCATCATCCCCACCTTCGCAAAAATCTTTGATGATCTTGGAGCCGAACTACCGCTGTTCACCCAGTTGATGATCAGGCTCAGTGAATTGCTGAGGTCACCCTTCGCCCTTGTTTTGGTGGCCATTCTTGGAACGGGCATCTTTTTATTCGGTCGTTTCTACGCGACCCCTCTAGGGCGTCGCAAAATCGATGCCCTCATTCTCAAAATTCCACTGTTTGGCGAACTGATTCAAAAAACAGCAACCGCCCAATTCTGCAGGACCTTCAGCTCTCTGACCCGTGCAGGGGTGCCCATCCTGATGGCGTTGGAAATTGTGCGCGAAATCACTGGAAACATCATCATTTGCGATGCCATTAATGCCAGCCGCGACGATCTGACCCAGGGCATTCCCCTAAGCATTGCACTGGCGAGCAAAAAAGTCTTCCCTGATATGGCAATCGGCATGCTAGCGATTGGCGAAGAAACGGGTGAACTCGACACCATGCTTTCCAAAGTTGCCGATTTTTATGAAGACGAGGTGTCAGCAACCACCAAGGCAATTACATCGATGCTGGAGCCGGCGATGATTGTGATCGTGGGCGGCATTGTCGGTTCATTGCTGCTCGCCATGTATCTACCGATGTTCTCAATCTTCGATCAGATCACGAAATAAGGTTCTGTCTTTCAGCTGAGGCTCTGCATCGGTGGTGATGGCGCAGGAATCCTGTTGAGGGCTAACGCCTGGGCAGCCAACCAACCTGAAGTCCAGCAGTGCTGGAAATTGAAACCGCCCGTGACACCGTCCACATCGAGCAACTCACCAACCACCTGCAGACCAGGGCAGAGGCGACTTTCCATCGTGGCCATGTTGATCTGGGCGAGATCGACCCCGCCAGCGGTGACGAATTCTTCGCCAAAGGGGCCGCGGCCCACCACGGCGTAGGTGCTGTTGCCCAGCGCCTGGACCAGGGCCTGCAGCTGGTCGCGGCGCAGGTCAGCCCAGCGCTGCTGAGGATCGAGTCCAGCCTGGGCAAGCAACTGCAACCACAGGCGGCGGCTGAGCTCGGGCCAAGGTCGCCAACTGCCGAGTTGGCGGCGCGCCTGCTGCTGTCGCAGGCCCTCGAGCTCTGTCCGCAGCAGCTCAGGTGTACGGCCGCCAGCCCAATTGACCCGCAGTTCGGCGCGATACCCCGCAGCCTGCAGATCACGGGCGGCAAAAGCCGTGAGCCGCAGCAACGCCGGACCACTGAGGCCGCGGTGGGTGATCAGGACCGTGCCGCTCTGACGAAAGCGAACCGCTGACCCCCCCTGGGCGGCTTGGCCGGGCAAGCGCAGCTCCAGATCCACCCCATCCATGGCCACGCCGGCCAAGGCAGACAGAGGATCCGCGCCCAGGGTGAGGCTGAACAGGGACGGCACCGGCGGCACGATGCGATGCCCCAAGGCGGCGGCCAGCTGACGCCCGCTGGGATGGGCGCCAGTGGCCAACACAAGCCGATCACAGGCCAGGGGCCGCTGCTGGGCCCGCGCAGGCGTGCCATCGCTGCTGCGCACCACGGCTTGAAAGCCGGCGCCGTCGGCGACGCGCACCTGTTGCAGCGCGGCGCCCAGATGAACCTGGACCCCGGCCCGCCGGGCCGCCTGGCGCAGGGCCGCCACCACCGACGCCGAGCTGTTGGAACGCGGAAACAACCGGCCATCCGGTTCCTCGACCAGCTCGAGGCCATGGTCGGCGAACCAGGCCACCGCATCGCCCGAGGCAAAACGCGAGAACGGACCCCGCAAGGGTCGCGAGCCGCGGGGATAGTGGCCCACCAGAGCCCGGGGTTCCCAGCAGGCGTGGGTGACATTGCACCGGCCGCCACCGCTGATGCGCACCTTGGTCAGGGGCTCGGGCGTCGCCTCGAGCAGATGGACGCCTGTGACGCCCGCCTCGGCAGCGACGATGGCCGCCATGAACCCGGAGGCTCCGCCACCGGCAACCAACACCGACACCTGATCAGGGAGCATGGAGGCATGAGCCAGGCCTACCGCTTCAGTGTGGCGCCGATGCTGGATTACACCGATCGGCACTTCCGGGTGCTGATGCGGCAGATCACCCAGCACAGCCTGCTGTACACCGAAATGGTGGTGGCGCAGGCGCTGCACCACGCCCAGCGGGATCCCGACAGAGCCAGCCGTGCAGCCCGGTTGGAGCGCCTGATCGGCTTTGACCCGCTCGAAAAACCGCTGGCCCTGCAGCTGGGCGGCGACGATCCGGCGCTGCTGGCCGAAGCCGCGGCCCTGGCAGCGGCCTGGGGCTACGACGAGATCAACCTCAACGTGGGCTGCCCCAGCGAAAAAGTGCGCAAAGGCCGGTTCGGAGCCTGCCTGATGGCCGAACCCGAACGGGTGGCCGCCTGCGTGGCCGCCATGGCGGCGGCCAGCGGCCTGCCGGTGACGGTGAAACACCGCATCGGCATCGACAGCCAGGACTCGTATGAGGCGCTATTGGCCTTTGTCGACACCGTTGCCAGCGGCGGGGCCCGTCGCTTTGCGGTGCATGCCCGCAAAGCCTGGCTGGAGGGTTTGGACCCCAAGCAGAACCGCACGATTCCGCCGCTGCGCTACGAGCTGGTGCATCAGCTCAAGACCGAGCGGCCAACCCTGTTGATCGAAGTCAATGGAGGCCTGACCTCACTGGCGCAATGCCAACGAGAGCTGCAACACGTGGATGGAGTGATGGTGGGCCGGGCGGCCTACGAACACCCCATGCACTGGGCCCCGGTGGATGCAGTCCTGCATGGAGCCACGGGGCGGGAGGAGTTGCGCCCCTCGGCGGTGGTGCGGGGCCTGCTGCCCCATGCCGAAGGCTGGCTCGCCGGTGGCGGCAGGCTTTGGGCAATCGCCCGGCACCTGGTGCACGTGGTCGAAGCGGTGCCAGGGGCCCGCCATTGGCGAGCCCAATTGACCCGT
>VGQR01000181.1 GCA_016882345.1 Cyanobacteria bacterium K_DeepCast_35m_m2_023 | reverse complement strand
ACACCATAGTCTGCAATTATCCTGCCAATCAAATGAAATAGGGTGCATCTGTGCATCATTCACCGCTTTTCGAGCGGTATTTTTAATGTCCTCTGATTGCCGGTAAAATCCGATTATTCGAGGTGCCCTTAAAGCAAGTGGTGAGGGTCTTGATCAAGGCAGTCCAGCCTCCAACGCGTCACGTTTGGTGCCACCGCTTCCCTCAGTGATGCTTCAAACCAACGATTCTGAGGCCATCAGGCAACTGGATCAGGCGAAAGAATGCCGCTGAGCGCCGTGCTGGTCTCGCTGCTGACTGAACCGAAGCTCCAGCCATGAAGCAGCAAATGCCGAGCAAAGCGTCTGGCCTGTGAAGATGAATCAAAAGCACGCTGCTCAATCACACAACCTGTCCGCTGGTCGTGATAAAAGGTGGCGTGATAAGCGAACAGGCCAGCACGACCTTGATCCTCAAAA
The DNA here is from genome assembly GCA_016882345.1 of Cyanobacteria bacterium K_DeepCast_35m_m2_023. The sequence continues at coordinate 4,490 of VGQR01000181.1, read as the reverse complement.
ACCCAGACACCTTTGTACGGCGCCTGACTGTCTTGGAATTCAATGGATCGCAAAGCAGGCATGGGACACCATTACTCTCAACGTTGGAAATCAGTTCAGCAGCAAGGCAGAAATCAGACTGTAGCCACGACAACAACGTCATCGTTTGTGACGATCGTGATGGAACCCTGCCGGTGCGCAGCCCGAATCATTCATCCATGAGATCGGCGTGCAGCAAGTTCATCACCGCATCCACTCTGCTGATCAGGCCTGCATCCAACTCCAATGCCTCGGCCAGGTTGGCCAGGATGTTGCGTTCATCAGCAAGGAAAGGGCCATCGGAGCGCATGATTTCGGCAGCAACCGCATAGGCCGTCGCCCGTTGCCGCGGATTGAGGACAGCCGCAGCGTCGATCATCAGATGCTGGGGCCCCCTGTCGCGCATGGCAGCCAACAACTGGTCCAGCATTGCCACCATTGAGGCGTCATCGTGATCACAGAAGGGATGGCGATAATCCAACGCGTGGCGCAAAGCCCGCGAGCCTGCCATGGTCAATACACCGTCCCAGGACACGGCTGACAAGGCGATGGAAGCAAAAGCAAAGGGAACAGACAGAGTCAGTGATGCAGTCATGATTTGGCTGGATGGATGGGATGGGGGCTGAGTTTCCAGATCCGCGCGGCATAGTCGGCGATGGCCCGGTCGCTGCTGAAGAATCCTGAGCGCATGGTGTTGATGATGGATCGCTGGATCCAGCCGTTGCCCTGCTGCCAGGCCTGATCGACGGCGTTCTGGGCACGGCTGTAGTCAGAGGCATCAGCAACGACAAAGAACGGATCGCTGGTGCATAGATTGTGCAACAAAGGATGAAACATCTCACGATCACCCTCACTGAAATGGCCAGAGCCTATTAATTCAATGGCCGCCCGAAGCGAGCCATTCGTCTCAAGCACAGGGTAGGGATGATAGCCCTGCTGTCGCCAGTCAGTACCTGGTTGGCATGCAAACCGAACAGGAAAAAGTTTTCAGCTCCCACACGTTCAAGGATTTCGACATTGGCACCATCCAAGGTGCCAATGGTCACAGCACCATTGATGGCCATTTTCATGTTGCCCGTGCCAGAAGCCTCCTTGCCCGCCGTCGAAATCTGCTCGGACAAATCGACAGCGGGATAGACCATCTGCCCCAGACTGACACTGAAGTTGGGTAGAAAAACAACCCGTAATCGGCCACGCATGGCTGGATCCATATTGACGATCTCTGCAATGCCTACGATGAGACGAATGATTAATTTAGCCATCGCATATCCTGGTGCCGCTTTGCCACCAAAAATCACGGTCCGTGGTGGCAGGTCCTCACCGTTGCGCAATCGCAGGTATCGCTGAACCACCTCAAGAGCCGCCAGATGCTGACGCTTGTATTCGTGGATGCGTTTGACCTGCACATCAAACAACGACGTGTGATCAACAAGCACACCAAACTGCTGATGAATATAATTTGCTAAACGCAATTTGGCCTGATCGCGGGCCTGTTGCCATCGCTCCAAAAAGCCTGCATCTGCAAGCAAGGGCTCGAGCCGCTGCAACTGCTCCAAATCACGGCACCAGCCATCGCCGATTGATGCCGTCAGCAGCTGGGACAGACCGGGATTGGCGACCGCCAACCATCGCCGCGGCGTGACACCATTGGTGACATTGGTGAAGCGCTCAGGCCAGATTTTGGCAAAATCATTCAGCACGTGCTCACGCAGCAGGCTGCTGTGCAATTCCGCAACTCCATTGGTGTGGTGACTGCCAACCACAGCCAAATGAGCCATGCGAACGCGACGGGGCGAGCCTTCTTCAATCAGAGACACCCGCTGAAGCAACTCGGGCTTGCCAGGGTTCTGAATGCGAATCGACCGCAGAAAACGATTATTAATCTCATAAATAATTTGCAGCTGTCTGGGCAATAGCTCCTCAAACAAGGGCACGCCCCAGGTCTCCAGTGCCTCTGGCAGCAGGGTGTGGTTCGTGTAGCTCAGGCTCGCGAGCGTGATCGACCAGGCCGTCTCCCAATCGAGGTGCTCATCATCGATCAAGAGCCGAATCAATTCGGCCACGGCAATCGCCGGATGCGTGTCATTCAGCTGGATGGCAAATTTCTGATGAAATTGCGTGACCGGTCGTCCCTGTTTTTTCAGGATCCTCAGCATGTCCTGCAACGAACAGGACACAAAGAAAATCTGCTGGCTCAGGCGCAGACGCTTACCTTGGTCAAACTCATCATTCGGATAAAGAACCTTGCTCAGCGTCTCGCTCTGAACCTTGGCCAACACAGCGCGCGTGTAATCGCCGGCGTTAAACGAAGCAAAATCGAATGCTTCGGGTGCCATGGCAGTCCAGAGCCGCAGGGTGTTGGCTGTATGCACGCCATAGCCCAGGATTGGGGTGTCGACCGCAACCCCCAGCACAGTTTGATCGCCAATGCGCACCGGATAACTCCACTCGGGACGCATGACCTCCCAGGGATTGCCTTGGTTCAGCCAGGAATCGGTACTTTCGTGTTGACCATCAGGGCCGATGGTCTGACGAAAAATGCCAAATTCATAGCGGATGCCGTAGCCGATAGCGGGCAGCTCAAGGCTAGCCAGTGATTCCTGAAAACAGGCAGCCAGACGCCCCAGTCCCCCATTGCCGAGCCCAGGCTCAGGCTCGCAGGCGATCAGGACATCGAGATCAAGTCCCAGTTCTTGGCAGGCCTGGGCAGCCTCGTCGCGCAGACCCAGATTGACGAGGTTGTTCTCCAGATGGGGACCGAGCAGATACTCGGCAGAGAGGTAAGCCGCCGTTCGCACACCGCTGGCCGTGTAAGCCTCTGCTGTATCGACCCAGTTCTGCAACAAGCGGTCCCGAACCGCCAGGGACAGGGCCATGTAGTAATCGTGCTGTGTAGCCAGCGAGGGCGACTTGGCCTGGCTGTAGAACAAATGCCGCCGAATGGCATCGGTCAGGGGGCGATCCATCGTCTGGGGAGAATCGAGCGGCATGGTCAACAGATCTGTAGTGATGCGAGGGCTGGTCGATGGGTCAGGGGTGATGGGTCTGTCGAACGCTCGGTTCGCAGCCGCAACAGCGGCGCCCATCCACCGGTTTGATGCTTTGCTGAGGCCATCTGCCTGAAACAAACGGCACAGTTTCACCCTTCAAGCTGCAGGTTGACAGGGGTGCAAACAGCAGCGAACCGCACCAAACACCAAAAATTCCAGGCTTCTTCACAATCCAGCGCGATCGCAGGCGGGCGGCCAACGCTGCAGTCGTGCCTGACGGCAGCCTCACTGAGCAGATGTGCCTATTTGCCTGGTTTTGTATCAAGCCTGACGTTGATCGGGGCAACCGCTGTCTTGGCTGGATTGAACCCAATTTCTGTTGATGCCAACCACCGCCCGACTCAACTCGATTCAAACCATTCTTCAACGCCCATCCGTTGCTGTCTCGACACCGCAGTCCCTCGAGGAGATTTGGGCGCATGATGTGTTCACCCTGGGGCGAATGAAGTCGGCCCTGCCCAAGGCAGTCTTCAAATCAATTCAACGCTCGATCCGAGAAGGAAGCAAACTCGACAGCACCATCGCCGACACCGTGGCCCAGGCGATGAAGGACTGGGCCACCGACCGCGGTGCCTTGTATTACGCCCACGTCTTTTACCCGCTGACCAACCTGACCGCCGAAAAACACGACGGCTTCATCGCCCCCCAGGGCGATGGCACGGTGATCAGCGAGTTCACCGGTAAGTTGCTGGTGCAGGGGGAACCCGATGGCTCCTCGTTCCCCAACGGCGGCATCCGCTCGACCTTTGAAGCCCGCGGCTACACCGCCTGGGATGTCACCAGCCCGGCTTACTTGATGCCGACACCCAACGGGTTGACCCTGTGCATTCCGACGGTCTTTGTCAGCTGGACCGGCGAAGCGCTCGACAAGAAGACGCCGTTGCTGCGCTCGAACGCCGCCATGGACCGCCAGGCCCGCAGGCTGCTGGCACTGTTGGGTGAAACCGAGATCGCTCCGGTCAACTCCAGCTGCGGCGCCGAGCAGGAATACTTCCTGGTCGATGCGGCCTTCACGGCTCTGCGGACCGACCTGCAACTGGCCGGCCGCACCCTGTTCGGGGCACCATCGGCCAAGGGGCAGCAATTCGACGACCACTATTTCGGCGCGATTCCCGAACGGGTGCAGGTGTTCATGCAGGACGTGGAGCACCAGCTCTACCGCCTGGGGATCCCCGCCAAGACCCGGCACAACGAGGTGGCGCCCGGACAATTCGAAATCGCCCCGTTCCACGAGGCGGCCAATGTGGCCACCGACCACCAGCAGCTGATCATGACCGTGCTCAAAGCCACGGCCAAGAAGCACGGCTTCACCTGTCTGCTGCACGAAAAACCCTTTGCCGGTGTCAACGGCAGTGGCAAACACGTCAACTGGTCGATCGGCAATGCCACCCAGGGCAACCTGCTGGACCCCGGTGACACGCC
>VGQR01000180.1 GCA_016882345.1 Cyanobacteria bacterium K_DeepCast_35m_m2_023 | reverse complement strand
CTCTTCCTCTTGGCCGAACTTGTAGCCGTAGTTCTGGCTCTCGCTCTCGGTGGTTTCACGCACCAGCGAGGAGGTCACCAGCGAGCCGTGCATGGCGGAGAACAGGCTGCCGCCGAACACACCGGCTACACCCAGCATGTGGAAGGGGTGCATCAGGATGTTGTGCTCGGCCTGGAACACCAGCATGAAATTGAACGTGCCGCTGATCCCCAGGGGCATGCCGTCAGAGAAGGAGCCCTGACCGAAGGGATACACCAAAAACACGGCCATAGCTGCCGACAGCGGAGCGCTGTAGGCCACGCAGATCCAGGGGCGCATGCCCAGGCGATAGCTCAGCTCCCACTGGCGGCCCATGTAGGCCGAGATGCCGATCAGGAAGTGGAACACCACCAGCTGGTACGGCCCGCCGTTGTACAGCCACTCGTCGAGGCTGGCGGCTTCCCAGATGGGGTAGAAGTGCAGGCCGATGGCGTTGCTGGAAGGCACAACAGCACCGGAAATGATGTTGTTGCCGTAGATGAACGACCCGGCAACGGGTTCACGGATGCCGTCGATGTCGACGGGGGGAGCCGCGATGAAGGCGATGATGAAGCAGATGGTGGCCGCCAGCAGGCAGGGGATCATCAGCACACCGAACCAACCGACATAGATGCGGTTGTTGGTGCTGGTCACCCATTGGCAGAAGTTCTGCCAGGCGCTGGCGCGGCCGCTGCGAAATGCAGTGGTCATGGATGGTAAGGAGGACGGAAGAACACCATGGGGCAAGCGCACCGTCATGGCCCGATCAACGTCTGCGGTGGTGGAGCAAGTCCAGGTCCTCAGCGTTGATCCGATCAAACAGGTGCAACGATGACCGCAAGGTCACAAAAAACGCTAATGGGAAGGGTCTTCGTGACCAGCCCAGTTGATCAAACGTTCCATTGCTTCATCATCCGCAAAAAATAATGTTGCGAGAGATGAAGTCCGCCTGGTTGTTCTGCTCAGGCGCCACTGGCTGCAATCGCTTGTGATGACGCTTGCTGTTGAGACAGCCACTGACGCCCTTGTTTTATAAAGTTCGCCCAGTCGATTTTTTCGGCTTCAGCGGCTTGCAACACCAGTTGTGGGGCCTGCGCCTTGATCAGCGCCAGGTTCGGCTCGCTGAGGCCCGCGCTCAGGGCCAGGGTGTCGGCCATGGCCCGTGCCACCACCCGCGTCAGATAGGCGGCGCTCAGGGCTTGCAGGGCTCCGCCGACCAGCCAGCTGGCGCCATGCAGCCGCAGCAGATGGGCCAGAGCCTGGTTGCTCCACTCGACCACGCCCAGGGTCAGGGCTGCTTGTCCCAGTTCGCAGGCGGCTGCCTGCAGCTGCTGCAACTCCCAGCGGCAGTTCCAGAGCTTGGCCATCTCCTTGAGCATCAGCCCATTGGCGGCGGTGAGCACGAGCAGGTCCAAACTTGCGGCCGGCGCCGCCAGCACGCCGGCCGCGACCAGCCATTGGGTCTTGCCAACCAAGTGGCGCAGGCGTTGGCGTCGGAGCTGTTCAAGCTCGATCAGCCAGTGCTGATGCTGGGTCTGGGCCTGCCGCAGGCGCGCCGATTGCCGCAGGCTGATCCCATCCCGTTGCAGGGTTTGGTTCAGCGGCTCGAGGCAGGCCGCGAGCTCCTCGCCACAGCCGCTCCACAGCAGCAACCGCTCCTGTGGGATCTGTTGCAGTTGCTGGGCCAATTCGTGGCGTTGCCGGTCGCGATCGAGGGTTGCGGCTGGCACCTGGGCCAGCACCCAGGCCTCCAGACCGGTGGGTCTGGCTTCGAGCCAGCGCAGATCAGCTGCTGACAGCGGCAGATTCAGGCTGTAGATCAGCAGATCACAACCGGCCAGCCCTGGGGGCCAGTCCCAGCCTGCGGCGCCCGAACCCAGCGGCTCTCCCCAATGCAGGCGCAGATGCTGCCGGGTGCTGAGCGCCGCGACGAGCGATCCCTGACAGGGGCTCGGGGGCAGAACGGTGCCGGCGACCGCCACCTGCAATGGGGGCTCGCTGAGGGCAGCCCGCAGGGTGTCAAGGCACTGCTGGCGCCGCTGGCGATCGGGGCTCTGGGGCAGCGCTGAGGTGACCTCCGCTGGGCTGGCCTCGAGCGCCTCAAATTGCTCGATCAGTCCCTGGCAGCGGCTCAGCCATCCGCTGACGCTGGTGGGGGGCAGCCCAGAGGGAACCGACCGATTGCGCGTGCGCAGCCACAACACGGCAGCCCCGGTCAACGTCAGGTTGAAGGCCGCATGGCCCAGGCCATGGCCCAGATGGAGGACCAGCTCGCCACCCACCAGGCTGAGCCCGACCACGGCAGCCCTGGGGCCCCACCGCGTCCAGACCCGCACGGGCAGTGCAGTGGCGAGCTTCACTGCCGGGTTGGTGGAATCGACCGCTGCAGGCACCGGGCTGATCGAAGCGTGGCTTCTAGTTCAGCACCCCCGGCCTCGCTGCGCCGCAAAGCGGTTGCTTTTGCAGCGCGCTGTTGGGTCCGATGTCGACGCTGATGCGGCACACTTGCGCCTGATAGTGCTGGCTCTGGCCATGGCCGACGACACCACAACTTCTTTTGCGCAGGAGCGTCAATCCGCTGGACGCCAGGGTGGTCGCCCCGGAGCTGGTCGCGAGCAGGGTGGTCGCGAACCCGGCGGTTTTCGGATTCGTCTGAGCGACAACGAGATGCGTGCTGCCCGGGCCGTTCAGGAGGCCTTTGGTCTGCGGTCCACCGTTGCAGCGCTGGGCTTTGCCTTGCGCACCACCGCCCAGATGCTCGAGGAGGGCAAGCTGGAGGCTCTGGTGAGTCAACAGCGCTCGACGGCAGGTCGTGGCGATGGTCCCCGCCAGGGTGGTCGGCGCGAGGGTCGCCCCGAGGGCCGTCAGGAGCGTGCCCCTCGCATCGATCCTTTTGCCCGCCCCAGCCGTCCGGCACCGGCCCAGCCGGTTGCTGAAGCCGCTTCCGAAGGCGAGTTCGAGCCGTCTGGGGAGCTGGCAACAGACGACATCCCGGCGATCGATCCGACAGTCGCCAGCGCCGATGACGAGGCGCCGGTGACCCTGGACGAGTCAGCCCCTGCGGCTGATTGAACCGGGACGCACACCGCGAGGAGATCGTGATGGCCAGGCCAAGGGTGCTGTCAGGGGTGCAGCCCACCGGATCGCTGCATCTCGGCAATTGGCTGGGGGCAATCCGCAACTGGGTCGATCTGCAGGACAGCCACGACACCTACTTCTGTGTGGTGGACCTGCACGCCATCACCGTGCCGCACGACCCCAGCAGGCTCGCTGAGGACACCCTGACCACAGCGGCGCTGTATTTGGCCTGTGGGATTGATCCGCAGCGCTCGACCGTGTTCGTGCAGAGCCATGTCAGCGCCCACAGCGAGCTGGCCTGGCTGTTGAACTGTGTGACGCCACTCAATTGGCTGGAACGCATGATCCAGTTCAAGGAGAAGGCGATCAAGCAGGGTGACAATGTTTCGCTCGGCCTGCTCGATTACCCCGTGCTGATGGCGGCCGACATCTTGCTCTACAACGCCGACCTGGTGCCCGTGGGCGAGGACCAGAAGCAACACCTTGAGCTGGCTCGCGACATCGCCCAACAGCGCATCAATGCCCGCTTTGCTCCCCGCGATGCCAACGGCGACCCGCTGGCCATCCTGCGGGTCCCCGCACCCTTGATCCTGAAGCAGGGGGCGCGGGTGATGAGCCTGACCGATGGCAGCAGCAAGATGAGCAAGAGCGACCCCAATGAGGGGTCGCGCATCAACCTGCTCGATCCACCCGAACTAATCAGCAAGAAGATCAAGCGGGCCAAGACCGACCCCGTCATGGGGCTGGAATTTGGCAATCCCGATCGCCCTGAAGCCGACAACCTGCTGGGGTTGTATGCGCTGCTGGCAGGCCTGAAACCCGAACAGGCCGCAGCCGACTGTGCCCAGATGGGCTGGGGCCAGTTCAAGCCGCTGTTGGCCGATGCCGCAGTCGAGGCGCTCAGACCCGTGCAACAGCGCTATGCCGAGCTGCGCGCCGAACCCGGGGTTTTGATGCAGGTGCTCGAGCAGGGTCGCCAGCAGGCCAGCGAAGTCGCCAGTTCAACCCTCGAGCGGGTGCGCGAGGCACTTGGGTTCCTCAAGGCTGGTTGATGGGCTTCACGCCCCCTCCCATCCCGGTAGGGGGGGGCAGGGGAGGCAGATCGGGCAGGGGCACCTGGGCCACACGCATCCGCGCCGAGAGGCCCCACACCTCGAGCACCAACCGATGCCAGGGGGCCAGCGTGCCCATGTCGAGGGCCATCGGCGTCGGCACCGCTTGCCGCAGGCTTGAGGCGGCAGCCAGCTCAAGCCGGGCCTGGCTCAGTTGATCGGCGAGTTCGCGACGCGCTTCAGGGGGCATCACCTGGTCTGGGCAGTGTTGCAGCAACACCTGGCCGCGCTCGAACCAGAACCTGAAGTCGCCCAGCAGCGAGCCCAGCAGCCCATCCAGCAATTGTCCGGCTTGCTTCGGATCCTGAGAGTCCTGCATACCAGCCAGTGTAGGAGCGCCGTTGCCCGGGTAGGCGACACCTAGGATCGCCCTGCGTCGCTGCTTTGCCGTGCCTGCCCCTTCCATGGCCCCTGCCGCTTCGGCCCATGGTGAGCAGACTCCGGCCCCGATCCAGCTGCCCAAGACCAGCGAAAACGAGCAGCTGCTGCGCATCCGCCATTCGATGAGCCATGTGATGGCCATGGCGGTCCAGAGCCTGTTCCCCAAGGCCCAGGTGACGATCGGTCCTTGGACCGAGAGCGGCTTTTATTACGACTTCGACAGTCCTGATCCCTTCACCGAGGCCGACCTCAAGGCGATCAAGAAGGAGATGATCAAGATCATCAACAAGAAGCTGCCGCTCGAGCGCCTCGAGGTCAGCCGCGCCGAGGCCGAGCGCCGCATCCAGGCTCAGAACGAGCCTTAC
>VGQR01000179.1 GCA_016882345.1 Cyanobacteria bacterium K_DeepCast_35m_m2_023 | reverse complement strand
GTTTCAGATAGTCGCATGAGTACCGGCTTTTTCTGCTGAAGCTTGGTGGCTCTGTTCTGCTCGTCCCAGAAGCCTCTTTGCCCCACGGCCTGAACTAATCGGATGTTGTGATTATAGCTGGACTAGTTGTTAATTCAAGCCATCTCGGATTTTTCGAGGTGCCCTTAAGAGCAATGGGATTAGAACAGTTCCTCCTCGACGCCAGTTCTGATGGTGCAATCGCCTTGGGGATAGCTGACACACAGCAGGGCATAGCCCAATCGCATCTGACCATCATCCAGAAAGGATTGGTCGCTTTGGTCGACGCTGCCACTGATCAATTGGGCCGCGCAGCTGCTGCATGCGCCCGCTCGGCAGGATGAGGGCAAGTCAATGCCCTGATCTTCAGCGGCATCAAGAATGTAAGTGTCCTCGGGGCAGCTGAAGGATTGGCCGCTTTGAACGTGAATGGTGTAGGTCGCCATGATGGTGATCGGCGGTTATTGCTCATGCTCAAAAGGAATAGGGTGATCTGCTGTCTTGATCGCTACCAATCACGGTATTGATGACTGATCTTGCGTTGTGCTTTGCGCCGACGGACATGTCTCAACAGGGCGAGCGTCAACGGATGCGACCTCATCGCTTGGTGTGCGCTGTCACATTTCCCAGGCATGGATGGCGCTTCAGTGACGCGTTGCCGCTGGCGGTTGATGCACGACCCTGCAATGCATGCTGCTTGCTCTGATTGCGGGCTCGACCTGTTGCGCGATCCCATGCGCAACAAGGGCACGGCTTTTTCGCGCGACGAGCGGCGCCGCCTTGGGCTCGAGGGCCTGCTGCCCCATCAGGTCGAGAGTCTCGAGCTTCAGGTCCAGCGCGCCTGGCAGGGTTTTGAGTCTCTGAGCGGTGATCTCGAACGCTTTGCCTTTGTCGACGGCTTGCGCCGCAGCAATGTGGTGCTCTTTCACCGTTTTCTGGCCAGCCATCTCGAGGCCGTGTTGCCGATTGTCTACACCCCAACGGTCGGGGCGGTGATCCAGGGCTTCAGCCGCAGCTACCGCACACCTGTTGATGGCGTGTTCCTCAGTGCAGAACTGCGTGGCCGGTTGGCTCCGGTGTTGGCCCAAAGCCTGAGCGGCCCGGTTGATCTGGTGTTGGTGACCGATTCCGAGGGAATCCTGGGTCTTGGTGATCAGGGTATCGGCGGCATTCACATCTGCCAGGGCAAGCTCGCGGTCTACACCCTGTGTGCCGGCCTGAATCCCAACCGTGCGCTGGCTGTTGTGCTCGATGTCGGCACCAATCGCGAGACGTTGCTGGCCGATCCCCTCTACCCCGGCCTGCGTCAGCATCGCCTCGAGGGAGACGACTATCTGTCGTTTGTTGACGAATTCGTGGCGGCGGTCGAATCGGTTTGCCCGGGTGCTGCTCTGCATTGGGAGGACTTCGGACCCCACCGTGCCCAGCTTCTGCTCGAGCGCTACCGCCAGCGACTGCCCAGCTTTAACGACGACATTCAGGGCACCAGTGGGGTGGCCACCGCAGCGGTGCTGGCGGCTTGTCGCGGCCTGGATCAGCCGTTGGCTGATCAGCGCATCGTCATCTTTGGCGCCGGGACGGCCGGTTGTGGCATTGCCGCGGGCCTGCAGCGTCAGTTGGTCGCGGCGGGTCTGTCCAACGATCAGGCCTGCCGTCAGCTGTGGGCGTTGGATCGTCCTGGACTGTTGGTGCAGGGCATGGCAGGCCTCAGCCCGGCGCAGACAGCCCTGGCGCGTGATCCGCACGAGGTTCAGCAGTGGCCCTGCGATGTTCAGGGCCGCATCGATCTGTTGACCGTGATCGAGCAGGTCAGGCCCACGGTGCTGATCGGCACCTCGACGGTAGCTGGCGCCTTCAGCCAAACCATCGTTGAAGCCATGGCACGGTACTGCGAGCGACCGGTGATTTTGCCGCTCTCCAACCCCACCCAGCTGGCCGAAGCCACGCCCGCCGACCTGTTGCGCTGGAGCGACGGCCGAGCGCTGGTGGCCAGCGGCAGTCCCTTTGCACCCGTCGGCGGTCCCTGGGGCACCCGCCTGATCGGTCAGTGCAACAACTGTTTTCTGTTTCCGGGGCTGGGATTTGCCGCCGTGGCAGTGGGTCTGGCTCAGATCACCGACGCCATGATCGATGCGGGGCTTTGGGCTCTGGCCAGGCAGATTCCGGCCAGCCACGACCCCGACGCGGCCCTGATGCCGCCCCTGACCCAGGCCGCTGCCGTGGGCGCTGCGGTGGCCGAAGCCGTGGCCTTGTGCGGGGTTGAGCAGGGGCTAGCCCGCAAGGCCAGCACAGCCAAGCAGGCGCGGCAGTTGCTGGTGCAAGCGCGCTGGCACCCGGACTACAGCGGCGGTGGTGTCGTAACAAACTGACTAATTTTCTTGGCGCTGGAGAGAGCCGGCAACCACAGCCAGCAGCGTCAAAATGGTGATCGTGGGCCCAGGGGGCCAGTCGATCGCTAGGGCCAGCCCAAAGCCGCAGATGCTGAGGCCGATCCCGATGACTGCCGCCATCCCTAGAGCATTGGCCATCCCCTGGGCTCTCTCCAGAGCCAGTACCGCTGGTCCACAGATCAAGGCCATCATCAGAGCCACGCCAAGGGCCTGAGTGGTGGTGACAAGAATCCAGGCGCTCAGGGCAGTGAGCCATCGCTGGCTCGGGCGCAGCGAGATCCCCGCATCCGCTGCCCCCTGCGGATCGACGCAGAGCCAAAGCATTTGTTCAAAGCGCAGCGTCAGCACTAGCAGTATCAGCAGGATGCCGATGCCGATGCCGATCAGGTCATCGAGCCCGGAGACCAGCAGATCGCCAAACAACAGAGCGTTCAGATCGGTCTCCTGATCGAGAGAATGGAGCAGCAAAACCCCCAGGCTCAGGCTGCCGGCTAATACAACGCTGTGGAGGGAATCGCGGCCACGCGGATGGCTAGATCCGGCCAGCCTTTCTGCGAGCAGCAGGCTCAGCATCGCAGCCAGCCAACCGCCAACCAGCGGCGACTGTTGAATCGCTGCGGCGATCACCACCCCAGGAAGCACGCCGTAGGCCATCGACTGGGTGCTGAGAACTCGGCGTTGGCTGACCAGCAGCGTTCCCAGCACCGGGCAGCACAGTCCTGCGCTTGCGGTTACCGCGAGTGGTATCAGCCACCAGCTCTGCAAGGTGTGATTCACCACAGCTGTCCTTGTTGCAGTGTGACTTCGCGCAAGAGTGCTCTGGCTCCATCGTTTGTGGCGAGCTGTTGCAGCTCGGCGGGGAGTGCTCCGTGATGAGCAATGAGAAGGCTTTTTTGCTCCTTGATCAGTGAGATCATCGCTTGGGCAAGGTCAGAGCGGGCGGTCTGGTCAAGAGCACTGAAGGGTTCGTCCAGTAAGAGCACCTCAGCCCGCTGGGCGAGGGCTCGGGCAAGCAAAACCCGTTGCTGTTCGCCACCCGAGAGCGCCGCGATCGAGCGCCGCGCGAGTGTTTCGAGTTGCAGCACCGCTAAGAAGTCATGACTGGTTTGTTCAATCCGATACCGCTGGTCTGCGGAGGCGAGTCGGCTACTCAGTTGGACCAGTGTTTGCACGTCGATCGGGGTATCCCAGCGGATGCCGTTGTGCTGTGGCAATAGGGCCACCGACGGATGGGGTTTGCGGTGAAGCCGACCATGCAACCGGATTTCACCAGCGTCAGGTTGTCGTCGTCCGTGCAACAACTCGAGCAAGGTTGATTTGCCAGCACCGTTATCACCTCGCAGCACCAGGCACGTGCCAGGCCAAAGCGAAAGAGCAAGATCGCGCAGCAGATTGCGGCCATGGCGCTGGTACCGCAGGGCAGTGGCTTGCAGCAGTGGCTTTGGGACCATCGTGCATCCGATTGACTCAAGGATGAAAACCATTATCATTCGACTTCAACCAGTGGTGATTGGTCCTTGCCGGTGCGTCGTTGTGACAGGTCCGCCTTTCGTTCGGTGGCATTGGTGATTGCAGCTGGGTTGGTGTTTGCGGGTCATCGCGCAGCAGCAACCAGCCCCTCGGTTGTCGCTGTTGATGGGGTGCTGTGCGATCTCACCAAGACCCTTGCGGGTCCCCAGCTGCGGGTTCAGTGCATCTGGGCTGCAGGCGTGGATCCCCATCGGGCCGTGCTGAAGCCCAGTGACCGGCAGGCCTTGAGCACTGCTCAATTGGTGCTGCTCAATGGCTACGGACTCTCCCCTGCCATGAAACAGCTCCCGAAAGAGGCGACCTGGGTGGCCGTGGGCGAACAGGCTGTGACTCAGAACCCTGGCGGTGATCCCCACCTCTGGCATGACCCCAGTCATCTGCGTGCGATGACACGCATCGTTGCTGCAGCATTGAGTCGAGTCGCGCCTGCGGTATTGGCCAAGATCCAGACGCGCAGTCAGGCAGCTCAGTCGCTGATCAATGAGTTGGACGCCTGGTCGAACGCCCAAATCCGCACCATCCCAGAACCTTCACGGGTTCTGGTGAGCGAACACCGGGCCTTTGCCGTGCTGGCCCGCCGCTACGGCCTGCGCGAGCTGGCGCTGCTTCCATCCTTCACGACCGCCGGCGTGCTGAGACCATCAAGTTTGGGGGCGATCAGCCGCGCCGTGCAGCAATCGGGCACTCGGGTGCTGTTTAGCGAGTCGACACCTCCCTCCAAGACCCTGCGGCGAATCAGCCGCAGCAGCGGTGTGGGGATCGCGGCTACGCCGTTGGTTGCCGATGGCCTGGCACCCGGACTCACCACCGTGCAAACCGCCACCCGCAACATTTGCACTGTCGTCAATGGGCAAGGAGGACGCTGTGATCTGGCCACTGCCGATCGACTCGATCGCCGCTGGTCGGCCATTCCTTGAACCGTGTTGGTCAGCCATTGCTCCGGACCACCGTTTCGCCGTTGCCCTTCCGACCCATTTCCATGGCCATGACCTACCAAATCTGTTGGACTGCTGCAGGGCAG
>VGQR01000178.1 GCA_016882345.1 Cyanobacteria bacterium K_DeepCast_35m_m2_023 | reverse complement strand
CCAGCGCGGTTTCAACGTCAGCGGGTCCGACCCCAAGGAGCAGCCGGTGCTGACCCAGCTGCGGCAGCAGGGGGTCCGCATCTTTCGCCAACAGACGGCATCAACCATCGATGCGATTCGCAGCGGCACCTCCACCAGCCCACTGGTGGTGATCAGCTCGGCCGTCCCGGAAACCAATCCGGAACTGGCCGCAGCCCGCCGGGCCGGACTGCGCATCTGCCATCGGGCCGACATCCTGGCGGCACTGATCAACGCCCAGCCGGCGATTGCCGTGGCCGGCAGTCACGGCAAAACCACCACCAGCACCCTGATCGCCACCTTGCTGGAGGCCACCCACCACGACCCCACGGCGGTGATCGGTGGAGTGGTGCCGGCCTTCGGCAGCAATGGGCGACAGGGCGAGGGACGTCTGCTGGTCGCCGAAGCCGACGAGTCGGACGGCTCGCTGGTCAAGTTCCGGGCCTCGCTGGCCGTCTTGACGAACCTGGAACTGGATCACACCGACCACTACCCGAACCTGGAGGCCCTGGTCAGCACGGTGCAGCGCTTCACAAGCCGCAGCAAAACCCTGCTGGCCAACGGCGACTGCCCTGTTTTGCGCCGGCATTTTGAGGCGGATCACTGGTGGTCGATTCAGGACGCCGATGGCGCCGACTTCGCCGCCATCGCCCGCCAAAGCCGCGGCGATGGCACCACCGCCGACTTCTACGAACGGGGCAAGCTGGTGGGAACCCTGGCCATCCCCCTGCCGGGGGCCCACAACCTCAGCAATGTGACGGCCGCGGTGGCCGCCTGCCGGCTCGAAAGGGTGTCCTTCGCCGAACTGCAGCAAGCGGTGGCGCACCTGCAGGCGCCAGGACGGCGCTTTGACTATCGGGGCAGCTGGCAGGGCCGCCTGGTGGTCGATGACTACGCCCATCACCCCAGCGAGGTCAAAGCCACCCTGACGATGGCGCGACTGATGCTGAACACCGGCTCCAGCCCTCTGCCGGTCCAACCGCAGCGGCTGCTGGCGGTGTTTCAGCCCCATCGCTACACCCGCACGGCTGAGTTTCTGGACGGGTTTGCCGCGGCCCTGAGCCACGCTGACGCGGTGGTGCTGGCGCCGCTGTATGGGGCCGGCGAACGGCCCATCGCCGGGATCAGCAGCCAGGCCCTGGCGGCGGCAATCCGGCGTCACAATCCGGATCTGCCGGTGGCGGTCGCCGACGACAACGACGCTCTGGCCGCCCTGGTCGACCAGGTCAGCGCGGTGGGGGACCTGGTGCTGGCCATGGGCGCCGGCGACATCAATGGCCTCTGGGATCGGCTCAATCGCCTTGGCGACGACGGGGTGATGCCCCTGCTGGCCGCCTGACCATGGGATGGGTGGTGGCACCCCCCTCCGCCCTGCTGGAGCGGGCCAGCCTGCGCGACTACACCACCTGGAAAGTGGGGGGGCCTGCCGAGTGGCTTGCCGAACCCTGCAACGAAGCCGAACTGCAGGCGTTGGTGGCCTGGGCGGCCAGCGAAGGACTCGCCACGCGCAGCATCGGCGCCGGTTCAAACCTGCTGATCGCCGACGCAGGTTTGAGCGGTCTCACCCTGTGCTGCCGCCGGCTGCAGGGCAGCCGCCTGGATGGCGCCTCGGGCCTGGTCGAGGCCCTGGCCGGTGAACCACTGCCGACGCTGGCCCGCAAAGCCGCCCGCGCCGGCCTGGCGGGGCTGGAGTGGGCCGTGGGCATCCCGGGCACGGTGGGCGGTGCCGTGGTGATGAATGCGGGTGCCCAGGGGGGGTGCGTGGCCGATTGCCTGGAGTCGGTGCGCCTGCTGGACCCCGCCGCTCCGGCCCGCACGATCGAACTGTCGGCCCAGGAGCTGGACTTCGCCTATCGCCACAGCCGCCTGCAACAGGAGCCGTGGGTGGTGATCGGCGCCCGCTTCCGCTTGCAAGGCGGACAGGATCCGACGGCGGTGAGCCAACGCACCAGCGCCAACCTGCACAGTCGGACCAGCAGTCAGCCCTACCAGCAACCCAGCTGCGGCAGCGTGTTTCGCAACCCCGAGCCGCACAAGGCCGGCCAGCTGATCGAAGCCCTGGGGCTCAAGGGGGAGCGCATCGGCGCGGCCGAGGTCTCTCCCATCCACGCCAATTTCATCGTCAACAACGGCTCGGCCAGCGCTGCCGAGATCAGCGCCCTGATCGAACTGGTGCAGCGCAAGGTGCATCAGGCCCACGGCATTGCGCTGCACTCCGAAGTCAAACGGCTGGGGTTCTAGCCTGCGCCCAGCAACTGTCTCGGCATGGCCGGCTTCGGACTCCCCAACTTCGGCCAACTGACCGAAGCCTTCAAGAAAGCGCAGCAGATCCAGCAGGACGCCCAGAAGCTGCAGGAGGAACTCGATGCCATGGAGCTTGAAGGCAGCAGTGCCAATGGCCTGGCCAGCGTCTGGCTGTCGGGCAACCAGCAGCCCCTGCGGGTGCGTCTGAGCCCCGACTTGCTCGGCCAGGGCCAGGACGCCGCCGAAGCGGCCGTGCTCGAAGCCCTGCAGGCGGCCTACGGACTCTCGACAGCCACGATGAAGGAACGGATGGAGGAGCTCACCGGGGGGCTGAACCTCAATCTTCCTGGTCTGGGAGGGTGAGCTCGGCCTCAGCCGCCTGGCGCTGACGGCGGCGCGATGGCTGGCGGTACTGGGCCGCCAGGCGGGGTTCCAGGCGATCACCGCGCTGCCTGAGGCTGCCGCCATCGTCTTGGCGCAGCGATGGGGCGAGGCGGCGCTTGGCGCTTAACAGTTCCTGAAGACACTGGCTGTACCAGCTTTGGCGGTCCCACTGCGACCCCATGGCACAGCCAGGCTCGCCCTGATGCAGGCAATCCGCGAATTGGCAGGCCTCGAGGCTGAGCTGGCTGCGCAGCTCGGGGAAACAGGCCACCAGGGACTGGGGCTCCAGCGGCAGGGCCGGCCTGTTGAAGCCGGGGGTATCGGCCAGCAGGGCGCCGTCGGCGAGTTCGAACAGCTCCACATGCCGGGTGGTGTGCCGACCGCGCTGCAGGCGTCCCGATACGGCCGCGACGCGCAGATCGAGGTCGGGCATCAGGGCATTGATCAGACTGCTCTTGCCGACTCCCGAGGGGCCGCACAGCACCGCCAGACCGGGTTGGCTGAGCCGTTGCTGCAAAGCCGGCACCCCCTGGCCTGTGGCCCGCGACACCGCCAACGGTGCGTAGCCCCAGCCGCGCGCCCGTTCGAGCCAGTGCTCCACCGCCTGTGCCGGGAGCAGGTCGGCCTTGCTGAACACCAGCTCCACGATGGCGCCCGAAAGCTCGGCCGTGATCAGGAAACGGGTCAACTGCAACGGGTCCAGAGCCGGCTCGACCAAAGCCACCACGACAACGACCCGGGTGATGTTGGCCACCGGCGGACGTTCGAGCAGCAAGCAGCGCGGCTCGAGCACCGAGACAGCCGCGCGCGCCGCGGGCCAATCAATGACATCAACCTGAACCCAGTCGCCGACGTGGATCGCCTGACCGCTTTTGCCGAGCCGGGTGCGGCGGGTGCACAACAGGCGCCGCTGGCCCGCCGGGCCGGGCTGATCGAGCACCACCCAGCAGAAGTTGGCCAGCAACGACACCACCCGCGCGCGACGGGGCGGCTCAACCATGGCGATGGATCAGCAACACGACCGCCTGGGGATCGTCCGGATGGGCCGTGATCTGCAAGCCATGGCCAGCGGCCATGACACCCTCGCTGACCATCTGGGCCGGTTCGCCGGCGTCGAGGGCCACCTGCAGGGCCTGGCCCGGAGCCAGGGTCTCGAGCGCCAGCTTGGTGCGGATGAAATTGAGCGGGCAGGGGGTGCCGCGCAGGTCAAGCTCAGTCACGTTGACCGAACAGCCCCCCAAACAGACCGCTCTTGTGGTGGTGCTTGTGACCCTTGCTGGTGTGGTGACCGGCCAGCGCCTCCAGCAGCTTGCGCTCGTCGCCGCTGAGCTTGGTCGGCAGCTGCACCTTGACGGTGAACAGGTGATTGCCGCGGGCCACCGGATTGCCCAGCTTGGGCACGCCCTTGCCGGTGAGGGTGAGCACCGCACCCGGCTGGGTGCCGGCAGGAATCTCGAGGTGTTCGCTGCCATCGACGGTCTCCACCTCGATGGTGTCGCCCAAAATCGCCTGCAGATAACTCAGCGTCACCTCCGAATGAATCTGCAGACCATCGCGGCGCAACTGGGGATGGTTCTGGACGGTCAGAAACACGTAGAGGTCACCGGGAGGACCGCCCCGCTGACCGGCGTTGCCCTCGTTGGCGACCCGCAGACGGGTGCCGGTGTCGACCCCGGCCGGAATGTTGATGCGCAGCTTCTTGCGCACCTGTTGCAACCCCTGACCGCCGCAGGCACTGCAAGGGTCGGCAATCACCTGGCCTGAACCCTCGCACGTGGGGCAGGGGGCGACCTGGGTGAAGCTGCCAAAGGGGGTGCGGGTGGCCCGACGCACCTGGCCGGCGCCGCCACAGGTGCCACAGGTCACGGGGCCGCTGCCGGTCTTGGCGCCCGAACCATTGCAGGTGCCGCAGGTCTCGAGGTGACGCAGCTGAACCTCTTTCTCAACCCCGAAGATCGCTTCGCTGAAGCTGATGTTGAGATCGAGGCGCAGGTCGTCGCCCTGACGGGGACCGCGACGCCGCTGGGCGCCAGCAGGTCCGCCCATGCCGCCGCCAAAGCCGCTGAAGAAGGTTTCGAACAGGTCGGCAAACCCGCCCATGTCACCCATGTCGGGCATGCCACCGCCGCCGCCCAGGCCGGCTTCGCCGAACTGGTCGTAGCGGGCACGGGTCTGGGGATCGCTGAGCACCTCGTAGGCGCGACCGATCTCCTTGAACTTGTCTTCAGCGCCAGGGTCCTTGTTGACGTCAGGGTGGTACTGGCGCGCCAACCGCCGGTAGGCCCGCTTGAGGGTGTCGGGATCGGCGTCGCGGCCAACCCCCA
>VGQR01000177.1 GCA_016882345.1 Cyanobacteria bacterium K_DeepCast_35m_m2_023 | reverse complement strand
CCCCATTGACCAGTACACCCTGCTCGTCTGCAGCAGTGATCAACCGATCACGATCACGGTGCCGAGCAAACCACCGCTCTCTGGTGGTCGCGGCACGCTTTATTACATCTGGCGCTATGGGCCCGCAGCGGTGACGCTGCGCTTTCAGAGCGGCCTCTCCTATCAGGCGCCCAATGGCCTGAGCATCCCGGCGGCGGGCGAGTACCTGGTGCTTTACCAGAACTCATTGAGCGATTTTGCTGTCAGCCTCTCGAGCGGCAACACGGGTGCCCCGGGGCCAGCAGGGCCGACCGGGCCGATGGGACCGCCCGGAGCGCCCGGCGCCGATGGCCAACGGGGCGAGCGCGGCTGGCGCGGTGATCCAGGCCCCCAGGGCCTGCCGGGTCCGGCCGGCAAGGACGGGCGCGGATTGGACATCCTTGGCTTCTACGCCACTGCTGCTGAACTGATCGCCGCCCACCCAACTGGCAGCCGAGGTGAGTGCTACCTGGTGGGAGTGCCCGGGCACCTGTATGCGTGGAACGAGCAGCAGGGCGCCTGGGTTGATGCCGGCGTCATCCAGGGGCCACCAGGGGTGGCAGGGCCGCAGGGGGAGCAGGGCGTTGCAGGTGCGCCAGGCCCCGCAGGACCTGCTGGTCCCAGTGGAGCGGTTGGGCCGCAGGGTCCCCAGGGGTTGCAGGGCGAACCAGGACCGCAAGGCGAACCTGGTGCACCAGGTCCACAGGGTCCGCAAGGTTCTCAAGGCTTTCAAGGTGAACCTGGCCCTGAGGGCAAGACCGGTCCTCAAGGCGAGCAGGGGCTTCAAGGTCTGCCAGGTGAACCAGGCCCTGCTGGAGCTGATTGCATCACCGTCAAGCTCGAACCCACCGGCGAGACCACTGCTGGGGCAGAGGACAACAACGTCATGTTTCTGGCCCACAAGCAGCCGCTGACGGTGTGGCTGCCCTCCACCACCGAGCAGCCGGCCTTGGACATCGGCAGCCACCTGCAGATCGCGGCTTTTGATCCCGATGAACCAGCGGTGATCGCGCAGTTCGCACCCACCTGGGGCTGCCGGTTGCTCTCCCCTGGGCCGGATGACGGCAGCTGCTGGCACGCCGATTGAGGCGATCAAGGTCAGTGATGACACCTGGCTGCTGAGCGGTCACTGCGCCGTCAACCCGCACCCGCCTGCGCCACTGGCCTTTGAGCACATGGGCGGCGGCACCGGACTCAACCCAAATGGCACGACGGCTGGCGACACCATCCGGGTCGGCTGGACGCTGCCGATGCTCGGCATCGCCGCGATCACGATCGAGATCATTGACCCTGACACCTCCACCACCCTGTTCAGCGGTGCAGTGGACCCTGCGGCCACGTTCTGGCAATCGGAGCCCTCTGTCTTTAAGGCGTGGAGCCGGCTGCGGGCGCGTGTGACCGTCACCGACATCGACGGCCGCATTTCCCAGAAGGTCTCAGAGCCCTTCTACGGAATGGGCAAACCGCAGGGGGCGACAACCCAGACGCTCTACTACAAGGTCACCAACGAGTCGTTCCAGTCGCTGCCGCTGCTGCTGGGTGACATCAGCCCCCAGAGCGGCCAGAACGCCTTCCGGATCACAGCGCAGGTCAAGAGTCCGTCGAGCTTCTACGACTGGTGGAGCTCTCCGACCCTGTCAGCCGTGGATGTGTTGACCGTGCCCTTTGGTGAGCACCGTCCGGCTGGTCCCTTGCAGGCCCGCTACGTGCTGGAGAACGAGTTCGGGCGCACCGTCTCCAACTTCACGATCACGGTGCCGTAACCCGTCTGAACCCAAAGCCCACACACTCCAATAAAAAAGGGGCCCCTTGGGCCCCCATTTGGAGGGTGGGTTACAGGACCGAGACGGTGCAGCCGGGGCGGCCCTGAAACTGACGGGCCAGCGCAAAGGCTTTCACCGCAGGGATCAGGCGCATCTTTTTGACGGGCTTGCCGCGGCGGCCGATGTGCTCAACCGTGCAGGGCTCGGCGCCGCTTTTGCGGATGCCGGGGGCATAACGATGCACGATTAGCAGGCGGATGTTGCAGACCGGGCCTTGGGGAGCTGCCATGGAACTGGAAGCGAGGAACCCCCAGCACTTGTGCCGCGTCCCCGCTGCAGCAGTCACAGGGCGGCTCTGCCGCTTGCCTGGCCCTTGACGGCTGCAGCGCCGCGCACATCCTGCGGGGTGTGCTCGCTTCAGGTCCTGCTGCTCACCGGTTCAGGCGGTGCTGGATTGACAGCCTGCTGAGCGGAAGCGCAACGCCGGCGGGAAACAACGGACATTCGGTGGTTTGCGGCATGGGTGAAAAGGGGGCTCAGCCCCCGCCCACCAGCTGCGGGCGCAGCTCTTGGGCAGTGTTGAGCTGGTGAACCTCACCGACCTGCGTCGCGATGGTGACGCAGATCTCCAGATGAATGCACACGTTGTTGCTGGGGCCGCACCGATCTGCTGCAGACGGCACGGCGGTTTGGGTATCGGGTGACCCACAACGATCTGCGCCAGGCCTGGTCGCAGCACCTCCAGGCCGCCGAGGCCCAGGAGCTCAGCCAGCTCTAGACGCTCCAGCGCAGCGGCTCCTCCCAGCCGGCCTCTGGGCAGATCAGATCCCAGCAGCAGCCGATCGGTTGCGGAACCGGCAAGGAGAAGAGCACCAGCTGCCGGGCGACCTGCACTGGGTGACGGCGCTGTGGCTTGCGCTTGCGGGAACGGCAGGGAGCGGTGGTGGTGGCTTCCATGGCGAACTGGAGAAGAAACGCCCCCCCTCCACGCCCCTGAGCCACGGGGTCAAGGCCACCGCTCAGGTGCTCGCCTTGGCTTTGACGCTGTGGCGCCGCCAGCCCACCGCCTCTGGTGGCTGCTGGCCAAGGGGCGGACCATCGGGGAGGTGCTCTCCTGCGCTATGGACCACCGCCAACCCGGTACTGCCCTACCGCTGCGCTCCGCCACAGCCGGCATAACCAAGGTCGCCCTGGGCCTCGTCCCCGCCCAGGTCCAGCCCACTGCCTGTCTGGCTCACCAGAGAAAAGCGATGCCGGGATCAGGGCTCCCGGTGAGCCCTGGGCCTCAGGCCATCTGCAGCTTCAACTCAGCCAGCGCCTCGCGCTCAGCCTCGAGCTGGCAGCGGTGCAGCAGCTCCTGCTGGGCCAGCAGCCGCTCATCCAGCTCATCCACCCGCGCCAGGCACTGCTGGATCGCGGGAATCACCTCCTCCTCCAGCAAGGTGATTTCCTATTCTCCATAGGGCTGCTCGATCCAGGTGCGGCGCAGCAGCAGCCCTCGCCGCAGCATCAGCACCACCTCGATGGAGCGGAGGGTGGATTCGAGCAGCAGGAACGGATCTTCCTCTGGACGGCAGAACGGAGAAGCAGCAGCTGAACGAGAAGCCATGATCTTCCGCGCCATGGGGCGCGGCGAAGGGACTTCCCGCAGCAGAGGCGCGACGTCAGGAGGGCCTCAGACTGAGGAAGCCCGGAGCAAGCCACTGGTGGACAACCCAGAGGATCCAGGTCAGGGGCTATTTGGGTTGCAGCGGAATCCCTGAGCAGGCGCGAACGGGTGCAGCAAGACCCGATGTTTCGGCTGCTCAGCGCAGCGCTGTAATCCCCGAGCGGGAGCGAGCGGGTGGAAGCGCGGAGCGATCAAACGTCCGAATTTCGGTTGTTTGGCTTGAAGGCTTGCTTTTCTGGTCACCCCAGCTCAGATCTTTCTCAGCCGCTTCTTGCCAAGGTGGTGCACCGCATGCACCACCACGCCAAAGAGCCCTGAGCGATCGTCTTCCTCGAGGTCCAGAGGACGTGCTGCCTCCCCTGCTCGCACTGGCTCCAGCAGCCACTGCTCGCCCTGACGCCGCAGGGGCCGCAGCAGGAAGCAGCCCTGGTGGGCCACGACGACAACATGGCCGGAGCGGGGCGCGACACTGCGGTCGATCACCAGCAGGTCGCCGTCCCGAATCCCGTGCTGGCGCATGGCATTGCCGCTGACCCGCATGTAAAAGGTGCAGACCGGATTGGGCACCAGGACGGCATGGAGATCAAGGTCCTCCTCCAGTGAGCCCTGCCGGCACGGCACAGGCTCTCCAATGGGCAGGTCGGCCAGCATCAAACCACCAGCAGCAGTACAGCCGTTCTACTCCTGATGGTGTGGGGTGGCGCGGATCAGCTGGCGGCTTTCGGCCAGGGCGTCAGTGGCATCTCTCCCACCTTGTTCCAGGTTTTGCACCGGGGGTCGGCCAGCCGGTAGATGGCGCTGCCATCGGCCGCGCTTTTGGCGACGACCAGCACGGGTGCACCAGGCCAGTCGATGCGCCAGAGCTGCTCACCCTCGGCCAAGACAATCGGCTCGCCAGTGGCGGGGTGCTTGTGATCTGGGGCCATGGCCGCACCGTAGGGACCCTGGCCAACCATTGATCAGCAAGTGCGCCATGCACAGAAGGGGGCGGGTGGACCCAGGGCCCCTCCGGGCATGGCTCTGCAAAAGGGTGGCTTGTTGGTTGGGATGGCGCCCACCGACAGGGCTCCTAGCCTTGTGATCTCCCTCCCCAAGGCAACGCTTCCTGTGCAGAACTGGCAGCTGTGGGCCACAGCGGCGGCGCTCTCTGCAGCCGTGACGGCGCTGCTGATCAAGGTTGGGGTGCAGGGGGTGGATGCGGGGCTGGCCACCCTGCTGCGCACGGTGGCCGTGGCGGTTGTGCTCGGCCTGGTGCTGCTGGCCAGTGGCCGACTCGACTGGCAGGAGCTCAGCCACCTGCCTCCCGCCAGCTTGACGGCTCTGGCCGTCTCCGCCCTGGCGACCGGCGTGTCCTGGTTCTGCTACAGCCGCGCCCTGCAGCTCGGACCGGTAGCCGGGGTGGCGGCGCTCGACAAGCTGAGTGTCGTCTTGATTGCAGTGCTGGCCCTGGTGTTTCTGGGCGAGCCGCTGAACCTCAAGGCCTGGCTCGGGGTAATGTTGATGGCTGCCGGTGCTGCTTTGGTGGCTTGGGTCTAGCCAGGGGG
>VGQR01000176.1 GCA_016882345.1 Cyanobacteria bacterium K_DeepCast_35m_m2_023 | reverse complement strand
CAACACGGCGGCATGGTGAACAAGTTCACCGGGGATGGGTTTCTCGGCGTGTTCGGGGCCCCGCTGAGCAGCGGCAGCGGCCGTGACGCCCGTGCGGCGATTGCCGCCGCACTGCAACTGCAGCAGGGCCTGGCCACGCTCAATGACGCGCTGGCGCGCGAAGGCCAGCCGGCCATGCGCATGCGCATCGGCATTCACTCGGGCCAGGTGCTGGCGGGGTCCATGGGCAGCAGTGAACGGCTCGAATACGCCGTGATCGGCGACACGGTCAACTGCGCCTCCCGCCTCGAAAGCCTCGACAAGCAGCACCATCAAGGGGTTGTGCGCGTGTTGGTCTCGAGCGCGACCCGCCAGCTGCTCAACCAAGCGGCCAGCCCCGACGAGCAGCAATGGTGCGAGCGGTTGCGCTGGACAGCCTGGGGCACCCTGCAGGTCAAAGGCCGTCAGGAACCGCTCGAGATCTGGGAACTCAGGGGCATCGCACCGGCAACTGGTCTGGCCAGCCGGGAGTCACCACATCCGTGAGCCCAAAGCTCTTGACCAGTGCGGCCGTGGCCACGGTCTTGCCGCACAGGCAGCGCAGTTGCTTCAGGCCGGCCTGCACCGACCGATCGCCAGCCTGGACATCCGTCACCAACAGGCTCAGCGCCGGCGGCGAGGCGCTCTGGACATAGTCCAGACCATCGCCGCCTGCAGCCGTGGAAGGGTTGTCGCAGCGGTAACCCGATTCCCAGACCGTGGCCGTCTTGGGTGCTGGAATTGTCAACACCACCACCCCTGGGCCCGCAGCTGGCAGCTCGCGGGTGGTGATCGCAGCCTGGGCACTGGCCGCGGTGCCGGCTGCGTTCAGGGGCCTGAAGGACAGCATGAGCGGGCGAGGATGGGCCGTTGGCCCCTCCAGGACACCAATCGTTGCCGTGCCACCCGGGGCGAACACGCTGGTCGAAGGCACAAGATGCCCCAACACGCGAGCACTGCACTCGCCGCGGGTTCCTCCGCCGATGCGACGGCCTGGGAAGGTGTTGCGCAAGGACGATTGGGCCAACAGGGGCATGGGCAGCGCCGCCCAAGCGACCGAGGCGACAAGCAGGGCCACACCAGTGCTGCGACCCAAACCCATGCGGTAGCACCCAAACACGTCGGCCATGGTCTGCATCGGATCTGCTCCCACAATGGTTCAGCAGCGTCATGCTGCCAACCGAACGCAGCCGCAGACACGCCATGACCAGCGCCAGTGCCTTTGGCAGCGCCGACGCCGTTGCAATGGGGCTGATCGCAGCCCACGACGCGGCCGCGATGGAGTCGGTGCTGAACCGCTGCACGACCCGACTCGCCAGCCCGGGCGAGGTGATCTTGCCTGCCAACCAGGCCAACAGTGAAGCCTTCATCGTGCTGGCCGGCGAGCTGGCCGTGAAACTCGACCGCGAGAGCGACACCGTCACTGCCCAGCTGGGGGTTGGCGAACTGGTGGGCGAAGTCTCGGCGTTGACGGGCAACCCCACCTCGGCCTGGGTGCTGGCCAATAGCGCCTGCGAGCTGCTGGTGCTCGAGCGCAACAACCTGCTGCAACTGGCCGAAGGATCCCATCATTTCGCCTTCCGCACCCTCAAAACGGTGTGCGGCCGGCTCTACAGCTCCAACCAGAGCGCGCAAAACAGCGCCGCCGAATCACGCGAGTTTCAACACAAGGCCTTCTTTGATCCACTCACCGGCCTGAAAAACAGGGCCTGGCTCAATCAGAACCTGGGCGCAATGCTCGAGGCGCAGCAGCAGAGCGACAGCGGTCTGCACTTTTTCATGGTCGACATCGACCACTTCAAACGCTTCAACGACACCTGGGGCCACGCGGTGGGGGATCAGGTGCTGATCGAGGTGGGCCGCGCCCTGCAGACGGCAGTGCGGCCTGGCGACCATGTGGTGCGCCTGGGCGGCGAAGAGATCCTGGTGATCGCCGACCACCTGATGGCCACCGATGCCGCCTGGAGCGTGGGCGAGCGCCTGCGCCAAGCGGTCGCCGAGCGCCGGGTCAGCACCGACAACCACGACGAGCCGCTGCAGGTCACCATCTCAATCGGGGCGGCGCGGTATGCGTCAGGCGAAACCCATGCGCTCACCCTCGAGCGTGCTGACCAGGCCCTGTATCGGGCCAAACAAGCTGGACGCAACCGGGTCGAACTGGCCTAGCCTCAGGGGGTCGCGCAGAAGGTCACCTCGAGGTTGAGGCGATCGCTGGGTTCGGGCAGCTCGCGCGGGTCAAACCGTGATTCAGTGCGACGCATCATCGCCATCGACTCGACCATCGGACCGACGCGCACGCCACCGTTGAGCTGCAGCTGCAACGGCCGCAGGCTCGAGAGCCCGACGGCAGCTGCCAGGTCCTGCGCCTGGCGCAGGGCATCGCCATAGGCCGCCTGGGCCAGCTGCCGGTTGGCCGCCCCATCGCTGGTCTTGTCGGCCTGGGGGTCCACCGGCTCGAGGCGCACACCCGGCAGGCCACCCACCTGGCTGATCAGGCTTTGCAACTGGCTCGGTGCCAGCTGACCACTGACCCGGGAGCTGGCCTCGAATTCGGCCGGTTTGCCAGCAGACACGTAGCGGTTCCAGACACTGGGTGAGGTCACGCGCAAGTCCTGCACAGCCAGGGCGTTCAGGCGCGTGCGCACCACACCGAGGCGCTCCTGCAGCACGCCAAGGGCTGCCTTCGAGCTGGGCGCCACCGCCTCCAGAGCCAGCGAAAAGGCCAGCTTGTCGATGCGGCGCTTGATCGTGGCTTCGCCGCGGGCTTCGAGCACGGTGCCCTCGCAGCGCAACTGCAGCTGCACCTGGGCCGCCGGGCTAGGGGCGGGCAGGGCGATCAGCAGCGGCAGCGGAGCCAAGGCCAACGAGAGTCGAACCATCGGGAGCACACAGAAGCCATGGGTGCCCCCAGCTTGGCCTCAAGTGAGCGCGGCAGCCAGCTGGGCCCGCGCCTCAGCCAAAGCCCCATCGAGCGCTGCCCCATCTCGCCCGCCCGCCTGGGCCAGGTTGGGACGGCCGCCGCCGCCGCCGCCGCAGAGCTTGGCGATGGTGCCAATGAAGACACCCGCCTTGGGGCCAGCGGCGATCACCGCCTTGCCGAACGCGGCCACCAGGATCACCTTGCCCGGGTCCGCCGGATCGGGCAGGCCACCCAGCACCACAGCTGCAGCCTCACCCAGCTGGTCGGCCAGACCCTGGGCCGCCGTCTGCAGGGCAGCCCCCTCGATGCCGTCGAGCCGGCTCACCAGCAGCTGGAAGGCACCCACCGTTTGGGCCTGGGCCGCCAGCGCCGCCGCCTTGGCCGCCGCCAGCTCGCTGCGGGCCGCCGCCAGGGCCTTGGCCGTGGCCTTGAGCTCGTCCTGCACTTGCGTCACCCGCTCGACGATCTCAGCCGGTTGGGCCTTGAAGCGTTCGCCCAGCTGCTTCACCACGGCGTCGCGTTCGTTGAGGTAGGCCAGCACCGCCGGGCCGGCGACCGCCTCGATGCGGCGGATGCCCGCGGCCACACCGCTCTCACTGACGATCTTGAACACGCCGATCTCGGCGGTGTTGGCCACGTGGGTGCCGCCGCACAGCTCCATCGACACGCCGGGCACGTCGACGACGCGCACCACATCGGCGTACTTCTCGCCGAACATGGCGACCGCGCCGGCGGCCTTGGCCTGCTCGATCGCCATCGACCGCACCTCGAGGCTGTGGGCCTCCGCGATCCAGCCGTTGATCAACGCCTCGATCTGCTCGAGCTCGGCGGGTGTCACGGCCTGGGGGCAGTGGAAGTCAAAACGCAGGCGATCAAAATCCACCAGTGATCCGGCCTGGCCGATGCCCGAATCCACCACCTGCTTGAGCGCCGCCTGCAGCAGATGGGTCGCCGTGTGGTTGGCCTGGGCGCGGCGGCGGCAGGCCTGATCGACGCGAGCGGTCAGCAGGTCGCCAACGGCGATCTGGCCGCGCTCGATGCGGCCGCTGTGCACAAACACGCTGCGGTTGCGGCTGACGCCGTCGATGCTGACGATCACGCCGGCATCGACACTGGTCTGATCGCCGCCGCCGAGCAGCACGCCGCGATCGCCCACCTGACCGCCCCCTTCGCCATAGAAGGGCGTGACGTCGAGCACCAGTAGCACCGCTTCGCCGGCGACGGCGCGCTCGGCCGGGGCGCCATTGACCACCAGGGCCAGAACGCAGCTGGGATGTTCCAGCGCCTCGTAACCGCGGAAGCCGGTGGGCTCGAGCTGGGCGGCCAGCTGATCGATCGCCTCCTGCAGGGTCAGGTCGATGCTGACCGCCGCCGCTTTGGCCCGCTGGCGCTGGGCCTCCATCGCCACCTCGAAGCCGGCCAGGTCGACCGAGAGACCATGCTCTTCGGCGATCTCTTCGGTGAGTTCGAGCGGAAAGCCATACGTGTCGTACAGCTCGAACGCCTGCTCGCCCGAGATCTGTTTGGGTTTGGCGGCCAGCACCTCGGCCAGCAGCTTTTCGCCACGCTCAAGCGTTTCAAGGAAGCGCGCCTCCTCGCGGGCCAGTTCGGCCAGGATCACCTCACGACGTTCGTTCAACTGGGGGTAGGGCTCCTGCATCAGCGCGATCGACGCCTCGCCCATCGCCGTCAGAAAGGGCTTGTCGATGCCCAGGAGCCGTCCGTGGCGCACCACCCGCCGCAGCAGGCGCCTCAGGATGTAGCCGCGCCCCAGATTGCTGGCCGTGACGCCATCGCAGATCAGTTGCGTGATGGCGCGGCTGTGGTCGCCGATCACCTTCAGTGACGTCTGGCCCCGCTCGTCGAGTTGGCGGTAGTCGATGCCGGCCAACGCCGCCGCGGTTTCGATCAGCGGGTAGATGAGATCGGTCTCATAGTTGTTCGGCACCGCCTGCAGGATCTGGGCCATGCGCTCGAGGCCCATGCCGGTGTCGATGCAACGGGCCGCCAGCGGGGTCAACACACCCTGCGCATCGCGGTTGTACTGCATGAACACCAGGTTG
>VGQR01000175.1 GCA_016882345.1 Cyanobacteria bacterium K_DeepCast_35m_m2_023 | reverse complement strand
CCGGGGTTCACTGTGCTGACGTTTCCAGGGGTGCCCAGCGAGATGCGGGCGATGTGGCAGGCCACTGCCGCACCCTGGTTGCGCCAGGCGGGGCTGGCCGAGGCGGTGTTTGCCAGCCGCATGCTGCGCTTTTGGGGGGTGGGCGAGTCGACCCTGGCCGAGCAGATGGACGATCTGCTGGTGGGGACCAATCCGACCGTGGCCCCCTATGCCGGTGCCGGCGAGGTCAAGCTGCGGCTCACGGCCCGGGCCGCCTCGGCCCCAGCTGCCGAGGCCCTGTTGATCCCGCTCGAGGCCGAGATCCGCCGGCGCAGCGGCAGCCTCTGCTTTGGGGTCGACGACGACAGCCTGGCGGCGGTGGTGCTGCAGCAGCTGCGTCAGCGCCGTGAGACCCTGGCCGTGGCCGAAAGCTGCACCGGCGGCGGCATCGGCGCCGCCCTGGCGGCGATCCCGGGTGCCTCGGATGTGTTTGTGGGCGGCGTGATCGCTTACGCCAACAGCGTCAAGCAGGGCCTGTTGGGGGTGCCGACCGATCTGCTGGCCAACCATGGCGCCGTCAGTGATCCGGTGGCACTCGCCATGGCCGCCGGCGCCCGCCGGGCCACCGGCGCCACCTGGGCGATCGCCGTCACCGGGGTCGCCGGCCCTGGGGGCGGCAGCGCCGACAAACCCGTGGGCCTGGTGCACATCGCCATCGCCGGACCTGCCGGCAGCAGCAGCGAAGGCGTGCGCTTCGGTGCCACGCGCGGCCGCGGCTGGATCCAGACGCTGACCGCCGGCGAGGCGTTGAACCGGCTGCGACTGGCGCTTTAGGGTGGCGGGTCAACCGGCAGCGCAGCGGTGAGCAGCGGCACCCTTTACGACAAGGTCTGGGATCTGCATCAGGTGGCTCAGCTCAGCGGTGGCAGCACCCAGCTGTTCATCGGCCTGCACCTGATCCACGAGGTCACCAGCCCGCAGGCGTTTGCGGCGCTCAAGGATCTGGGCCTCAGCGTGGCTCACCCCGAGCGCACCGTGGCCACGGTCGATCACATCGTGCCCACCACCAGCCAGGCGCGGCCCTTTGCCGACCCGCTGGCCGAGGAGATGCTTGCGACGCTCGAGGCCAATTGCGCCGCCCACGGCATCACCCTGCATGGTCTCGGCAGCGGCCGCCAGGGCATCGTGCATGTGATTGCGCCCGAGCTCGGCCTCACCCAGCCGGGCATGACCGTGGCCTGCGGCGACTCGCACACCTCCACCCACGGCGCCTTTGGGGCGATCGCCTTCGGCATCGGCACCAGCCAGGTGCGCGACGTGCTGGCCAGCCAGAGCCTGGCCATGAACAAGCTCAAGGTGCGCCGCATCTGGGTGGATGGCCAACTGCCCCCGGGCGTCTACGCCAAGGATCTGATCTTGCACGTGATCCGCGTGCTGGGGGTCAAGGGCGGTGTCGGCTATGCCTACGAATTCGCCGGACCGGCGATCGATGCCCTGTCGATGGAGGAGCGCATGACCCTCTGCAACATGGCGATCGAGGGCGGGGCCCGCTGCGGCTATGTCAATCCCGATCAGACCACCTTTGACTATCTCGAGGGGCGCCCCTTTGCCCCCAGCGGCGAGGCCTGGCAGCGGGCGCTGGCCTGGTGGACCTCCCTGGCCAGCGGTGCCGATGCGGTGTTCGACGACGAGGTGCGCTTTGACGCTGCTGCCATCGCCCCCACCGTGACCTGGGGCATCACCCCGGGTCAGGGCATCGGCGTCGACGAGGCAGTGCCCACCCTCGAACAGACCGACCCGGACGAGCGCCCCCTGGCCGAGGAGGCCTACCGCTACATGGACCTGCAGCCCGGCACGCCGATCGCCGGCACCCCGGTCGATGTCTGCTTCATCGGCAGCTGCACCAACGGCCGTCTGTCCGATCTGCAAGCTGCCGCCGCCGTGGCCAAGGGCCGTCAGGTGGCGCCGGGCATCAAGGCCTTTGTGGTGCCGGGCAGCGAGCAGGTGGCCGCCGCCGCCGAGGCCGCCGGGCTCGACAAGGTGTTTGTCGACGCTGGTTTCGAGTGGCGAGAGCCGGGGTGCTCGATGTGTCTTGCGATGAATCCCGATCGGCTCGAAGGCCGTCAAATCAGTGCCAGCTCGAGCAATCGCAACTTCAAGGGCCGCCAGGGCTCGGCCAGCGGCCGCACCCTGCTGATGAGCCCGGCGATGGTGGCCGCCGCCGCCGTTCAGGGCCGGGTCACCGATGTGCGCCAGCTGCTCAACGCCTGACGATCGACGAATCCTGTTGCGACGATCCTTTTCACCATGACCAGCCCCGCCTTTCCCACCGGCTCGATCACTAGCGTGCAGGGCCGCGCCGTGGCCGTGCGCGGTGACGACATCGACACCGACCGCATCATTCCGGCCCGCTTTTTGAAGTGCGTCACCTTTGACGCCCTCGGGCCCGCGGCCTTTGCCGACGACCGTGCCGAAGCCCAGGGCGACCATCCCTTTGATCGGCCCGACCACGCCGGCGCCAGCCTCTTGGTGGTGAACCGCAATTTTGGCTGCGGTTCGAGCCGCGAGCACGCCCCCCAGGCGCTGATGCGCTGGGGCATTCGTACCGTGATCGGCGAGAGCTTTGCCGAAATCTTCTTTGGCAACTGCCTCGCCCTGGGGATCCCCTGCCTGAGCGTGGATCACGCCACGGCCCTGGCGATTCAGGCGACGATCGAGGCCAATCCTGCCCTGGTGCTCCAGGCCGATCTGCCGCAGCTGACGCTTACGGCTGCGGCCGCCACGGGGCCAGTGGTGTGGCCGTTGATGTTGGTCGCCGGTCCACTGCAGATGCTCAGCAGCGGCCAGTGGGATGCCACCGGCCAACTTCTGGCCCATCGCCAGCAGCTGGCGGCCACCGTGGCCCGCTTGCCGTACCTGCAGCGATTCGCAACGGCCTGATCAGAACGGCCGCTGCAGCCCCGCCTGGGACGGGTGATATGGCACAAACGACACGCCCGTGCCTTTGAAGGTGAAATCGCTGAGCCGGATGCGGATGCCACCCAGCTGGTCGTAGGGGCTGTAATACAGCCCGATGTCGTACGAGCGACGCTGCCAGCGCAGCTCGACGTACGAGCCGGTGGTTGACCCGTAAAAGCCCGATGCAGGGTCCACATTGACGCCGTAGCCGATGCTCAGCAGCATCGGCCCGGCAATCTGTTGCAGCAGACCAAAATTCAAGGTGCCCAGATCGATGGCACGGTCAAAGCTGAGCGGACTCAAGCCCGCGCGCAGGGTCACCCCGCCCGTGACTGCGAGCTGGGTGTAATCGAGAAATGGCTTGCTGAAATGGCCCAGCGTCAGAGTCGGGCCGGCCGAGAAGGTGAGAGTGTTCTGATACTGACTATTGTCATAGTAAGCCAGGTTGCCGGTGATGTTGGTGTCAAAGCGGAGGCCAGGAACAATCGGCGCTGGCGAATTTTGGAGGGCCTGATCAACACTCAGTGTCAACGGTTTGCCAGTCCACAGTGTGAATGAGCTGTTGAACGATCCAATCGCACTGCTGCGGGTGTATTCGCTCAGTGTCGGGAAGAGCTGGGGGTTGTTGTTGGCGTTGGATTGATTGCTTGGGCAGTTGGCACTGCATGCTCGGAAATTGCCGACGCCAACCCGCCAATAGAACGAGTTGCTCATGCCTCCCCAGGGCGGTAGTTGCCCCTGGTCCTCCAGAGACACGCCAAAGGCCGAGTAGACGTCCTGTTCGCCGAGCGAGCCATTCCAGGCCCGGTAGCGATACGCGCCAAACAGGCGGGCTGTCGTCTCACCGAGTAGGGGCAGTGAGACGTTGTGGCTCAGATCTCCCCAGCTGCGGGTGCCGCTGGAGAAGTTTTGTGGGTTGAAGGTGGTCATGTCCAGCGTCGCCTTGCTGGTGAAGCCCCAGCGACTGTCGGTCCAACGGGCCATCAGGCCAAATTGATCGCCGGCCTGAACGTTCTGGGGAACACCGGCACTCCCCGGTGGCGAGCCGGGCAGTGGGTAGCTGCGGGTGACGCCATCGATGCTGCGTTGGAGCAGCAATTGCGGTTGCAGGCGCAGGATTCCTGCTTCGCCCACCTTGATTGGCTTGCCTTCGAACCCAACGAAGAGGCCATCGCGGTCGACGACGTCGTACCCGAGCACAACCGGCGATTCGACGCGGTTTTTGCGGAAGCGCTGGCGCAGCCGCGCTGGAATCGGCAGGCGATCTTCAAGAATGATGCGACTGGACTGGGATGTCAGCACTGCATCGCCTTTGCGATTGAACGTCAGCTGCAGGCCAACCGCATCGACCCACGACTGGGCCGGGGTGTAGGGATCGTTGCTGAGGGCCGCCCGTGAAGCGCTCCAGCTGGTGCTCGACAACTGGATCGAGCGCGCCTGGAAGCGCCAGCGGCTGATGCCACCATCCAAGAGCCGGATGTTGCTGGTGGTGTTGAGATCGCGCAACTGTTCGGGTTTGATTCCCCCGTAGGTGTTGGCGGTATCGGGGTTGGTTTTCCGTTCATCGAAACCAAACCGACGCTCCACGCGCAGGATTTGCTGCAGCTTCACATCGCTGACCCGCTGATCAATCCGGCGGATTGCTTCGTTGCGTTCCCGTTCCTGAGCCTGGGCTGCCTGCCATAGCCCAGGTTGTTTGGCCCTGGGGTTCTGTTGGCCAGCTGCGGCAGCAGTGGCTGATGCGGCCGTTGGCTGGCTAGCAATCGATTGGCCCGACGCCGCCCGGTCGAGGGCCGCCGTCATGGTGGTTTGACGGGAGTCCTCTGGTGCAGGTGCTCCACTGCAGCCCGGGGCAGGAGGCATCGCGGGGAGGGTCCTGCCACTTTTGTCCCAGCCAAACCGGTAGCGCAGCCCGACGAGGTATCCGTTGCTGCCTTCACGCACGCCGCTGTAGACGCCGTAGGACCCCGAGCGGTGATGCAGCCGGCCCACCAGCGACCACTGGGGGTTGACCAGCGCTTCAACCTCAAAGGCCAGGTAATTGAGAAATTGCGTGTAGCGCTCGCGAAAGGTGCGTTCGTAATC
>VGQR01000174.1 GCA_016882345.1 Cyanobacteria bacterium K_DeepCast_35m_m2_023 | reverse complement strand
GCTAGCCCCGATGGGTGATGTCAATCGAAAGACCGCACAGGCCCACATGGGGATGAGCGGCTCGATCGTCCTGGCAGCCGTGAGCACCGTGGCGCTGGTGGTGATCGCCGCCAGCCTGGTGCCCCTGTCCCGGCAGGCCGAGCACCTCAACCAGTGCATCGAGCGCCCTGCGGCGCCAGGCTGTGGGCGGCTGCCCTGATCGGCCCCAGAGGGTTGCTCTCTGCGGGGAAACCTCAGTCGTCCTCCGCCTGCATCACCCATCTCCATTCCCTGTGGCCACAGAGGATGCCACCATGGGGCCCGCATCCACTCGGCTGGCCGTGGGAGCCGTGCCGGGATGCTCCTTGATCCAGCGCTCCACCCATTGGGCGGCGATGCGGTTGGAAGCCTCTGCCGCTTCCTCCGTTTCAAACACGCTCAGGGAGATCATCCGATCGCCGGCTGCGCCCACATCGACGAAGTCGTAGGCCATAAATCCCGGCAGGGCCTCCATTTCGGCGAGCAGGCCGGCCCGCAGCGGCTCGAGCGCCTCCACGGGGTCCTCGATGCCTTCGTACTCGCGCAGGGTGGCATACATGGGGCAGAGACGGTTTCGGCAGCACGGGTTCTAGGGGCGGCAGCCGTTGTAGGCATGGGAAGGTTTGAGCAGGATTCCTGCCTGGGCAGCGATGACAACGCCAACGGCTGAGCTCCAGCCTGTCCATTGGAATCTGCCGCAGGGGCTGGTGAGCCAGATCGAAGCGCTGGCCTCTGCGGAATGCTGCTCACCCGAGGTGATCGCCTCTCGGATCCTGCTTGCCGGCGTGGCCGAAACCGGTCTCACCGCCGCCGGGCGCTGTTCCGTGCGTACGGGCCTTTGCAGTGAGGGGCCGACGCCGTTGCCAATCCAACAGATCTGAGCCGCTCGCCATGAACCAGCCGCCCTGCAAACGGGGACTCGATCTGCTCAGGGATCCAGTTCTCAACAAGGGCACTGCCTTCTCCCTGGCGGAGCGCCAGGCCCTGGCGCTGGAGGGGCTGCTGCCGCCCCAGGTGGAAAACCTGCAGCTGCAGCGCTGCTGGGAGGCTTTCGGCGCCCTTGGCCGTGCTGAACGGACAGAACGGGTTCAGAAGCACGGCGGAACCATGAGGTGACTCCATGCTGGCGGGCTGAGCCGACGGCGGTGGTTTCATTCAGGCCCGCGGCGGCTGAGGCGGGCTCCACTGCGGTGGACAGGCCTTCCACCCCTGCTGGCGCTTCTGGGTCCAGAGCTTGATCGCCTGCTCACGGGTGAGCTCCTTGCGCCGCTTCAGCAGGGGCGGCTCGCCGCTGGACATCACTTCCCCCAGCGTCACTTCCAGCGCCTGGCTCCGGCGGTCGTAGCGGAGCGGCTGGAAATGGAGCACATGGCCACCGTCACTGATCCAGCCCTCCTGAGGAGAGAGCGGAGGGCGGCCGGGCCGATCGAAGACGTTCGTTCAGCCCTGCTCAGGCCACCTCCGGCGCCCAGCCCTGCTGACGCGTCATGTCTCGGTCCAGCCCTGGCAGCGGCTGGTGAGGTGCTCGCCATGGGCGATCAGCCCCTGATGCAGTTGGCAGGTGAGCACGGGGATGCAGTTCACCCCCGCGTGGTGGCGGAACCAGTGGCAGGTCATGCAGACCTTGCGGCTGCGGGTCTTCACCAGCACTTCGCTGTCGAGGTAGGGCCACTCCTCGATCGGTGCTTCAAGCCGGGCAGCCAGGGCCGTAGGCCGGGGCAAGGGGACACCCATGAACCACTCCAGATGCGTACACCTGTACTAGCACGGTTGCAGCCGCACGAGTCCCGGCCTCATGGCTCTCCATGGCTGCGTTGCAGTACAGCTGAGGGCCATCGAGCGACGTCCGCAGCTGGCTCTGTTGGTCGCCAACCCATTCGTTCTGCTGGCAGGCCTCAATGGCGTGCTTGAGCACGGGGTAGCGCTGCACCATCGCGGCGTATTGGGCCGAGTGGTGGTAGCTGGCCTCCAGCTGCCGGTAGTCCTGATCTGGTTGCATGCACGCTTGGTCGCCAACCAAGGTGGGATCGGGCTTGGGCCGCCCGCCTTGCGAGGCGCGCCTGCTGGCGCGGTGATTGTTTGTCGTTGTCATTGAAAGGGTTTGGGGCGCTCTGGGTTCTTCTCTGCAGAACGGCCCGAGCGCACGATCCCGAAACACAAGCCAATCTGCTGCCTCTGTCAGCGGGAGCAAACGGCGCCGCAGTTTTACTCAGATCAAGTGGTTCGGCTTGAGCGTGCCAAGCACCCGCTATCCAGCCAAGTCAGCGGTCTACAACTGGAAACACCTATCAAGTCATTTCCTTGCCAGATCGATGGTTCTGGCTAGCTTCAGGCCATCCAAATGACCCGGATCCATGCCACTCAGCGGTAGCGAACTTCTTGCCAAGGTGAAGGAGCTTGGCGATGTCTCCAAATCGGATCTGGTGCGCAGCTGCGGCTATGTGAGCAGCAAGAAGGAT
The DNA here is from genome assembly GCA_016882345.1 of Cyanobacteria bacterium K_DeepCast_35m_m2_023. The sequence goes on along the minus strand of VGQR01000174.1, from coordinate 2,549 downwards.
GGCGCTGAGCGGCTGAACTTCACTGCCTTCTACGAGGCCCTGCTGGAAGCCAAGGGCGTCAGCCTGGGTGACGGCAATGGCAAAGTTGGCAAAGGTGGTCGCAAGCTCAGCTACACCGCCAAAGTGCAGTTCAACGGTAACCTGACGGTGGGCAAGGCGTACACAGCCCTGCTGGGCCTGGAGCCCGGCGATGAATTCGAGATCAAACTGGGCCGAAAGCAGATCAAGCTGATCCCAGTTGGTGGCGAGGAGGAGTGAGGACCATGGCCAAGCTCCTGACCGGCATTGCCGCTGCCTTGCTTTTGGTGACGCCCGCACTCGCCGAAGCCCCGGCTGGCGGCACACAGCCCGACTTTGCAACGGTGAAGCAACGCCGCCTGGCACGGATCGATCAGATGCGCGCTTGTGTGGCGAAGGCGACCAATTTTGATGAAATGAAAGCCTGTGCCCCCCGTCGCCCCAACCCTGGCCAGCAGTGATGGGCGCTTGGCTGGTCAGCCGATCCGGGACACCAGCCAGGGCAGATCGGATGCTGGAGTGACCGCCATGCCCCAGTTCGCGGTGTTCTTCGATGACGCTGCAGGCTTCGGCATCGAGATAGTGCAGGCCGTTGGACGCTGCCCACGCGCAGGACATAGCCAGGGCCCAGCACCCCACGGGCAGGCTTTCAGCGGTGCCGGCAGAGCTGCTCGACGGCCAGGACCGTCACAAGCTGCTGGCGGCGTGGCTCAGAGGGGAAGGGTGACCCAATTAGCGTTGTGTCGGGAAGTACCAGTCAGAGGGCATTGTCGAGTGCGCTTAGCCGTTCTGGTACTGCGACCTTGCTGTCGCAGGCGGAAATGGATCCGGAGTAGGCGGCGGGCAGGGGAGACCTAGCAAAGCGGCTACGCAAAGGCCGGACAAAAAGACCTCTGTAATCATCACACCACCAACAGCGATCCCCTTCCTAGCCCAACTGGATGGCCAGCAGGGCACAGGTTCACTGAGATTCGGCTGAGAGCAGCGCAGGGCTGCAGCCACACGGTGCTGAGAACGTGGCTCAGAGGATCGGGATGAGCCGGGCACCTCGGCAGCAACGCAGCGATCAGTCCAGCATCCGAATCGAGACCCACCACAGCAAAGCCACCGGCACCATCGCCAGTGCCAGCACAGCGAGGCTCTGCAGCTGTTCTGCGTTCATCGGCCCCACATTGTCTGGCCAGCGCGCAGGCCCGCCAAATGCGACTGAAGGGGTGGATGAGCGGGGAGGGGTGAAGGGATGCGTGGCACCCCCTCGACAGGACTCGGTTGAACTGATCCGCTTCCCGTCTGCTTTATCGCAAAAGTTGCGTAAAAGGTCAAGAAAGGACGCGGTTGAACCAGGGGATGGCGACAGGACCTTGCCCATACCCGGGACATGGCCAGGTGCGCTGTACAGCGAGGAGAAGCCGGCTGCGGCTGGTGAAGTGAGGGGCGCCAGCTGTGGAGTTGCCGTGTCCCCACTTCCGCCTATCAGTCAGACCCGTTGCCTGGCTTGTCGTCGTAGCCGCCGAGGCTGCGGAACATCAGACCGCCACCCGCCGCGATCATCACGATGTAGGTGGCCAAGGCCCAGAGGGTTGTGGGCATGAAGGTGAGGCGGATGCTGTTGAGCACACCGACTAGCAGTGCCGCCATGGATCCCCAGACGAGGAGGTTGGCCCAGCGCTTGTAGGCGCCAGTGAACAGCAGGCAGACGCCAATGCCCAGCGGAATCATGAGCAGCCCCATGCCCGGGGTACCGATGGGGAACATGGAGCCACCGCCGCCGTAGCGCCCCCAGCCTCCACCGCGATAGGTAAGGGCCGAGCTGGCCATCACCTGATTGGCCAGCAGAAAGATGCCGCCGCCGAAGAGGGAGCCACCGGCGATGAATTGGATGAAGTCGTTGGCGGGATTGCGGGCCATGGCTTTGGAGGCGTGTTTTCAGGTTGCTGCGGTCTGCCCCCCATGTCATCCCTTGTTTAGGTGGAAGAATCGGCTACTCATCGCGCCGCGATGGCCATCTTGGCGTGGTCACGGAAGGGGGAGAAGGTGGAGTCTGTCCCAATGGTCAGGCACCTCCGATGGGCTGGTACTCCTCAGGCTGCTACTCCGTGAGACCTCGCTGAAGCGTGGCGGCGACGGCGGCCACATCCTGCTGTTCGAGCCAGCGGTGATAGGTGCGGTGATGGACGTCCAAGGAGTGCCCCATCGTCTTGGCCGCAAGCGAGGCGTTCAGGTTGCGGCGAATGCTGCGGATAGCCCAGCAGTGCCGTAAGTCGTACAGCTGGATTCCACCGCTACGCGCCACCAGCCATTTCCCCCAGGCCCCAGTGAGTCGCTTGGCTTCGAGACTGTCGTATTCCTCGGGCTTTTTGACCAGCCAGATCCTTGTGTCCGCTGGCGCTGCCCTGTCATCAATCGGCAGCGCGAGTGCTGTGCGCCGTTTCGGCAGCATCCCTTTCCGTTTGATGGTCAGCACTTCGGCGGTGCCATCCTCTTTGGGCTTGAGGGAGAAGACCTCGGCAGGCCGACAGCCGTAGGTGATC
>VGQR01000173.1 GCA_016882345.1 Cyanobacteria bacterium K_DeepCast_35m_m2_023 | reverse complement strand
GGCGTCGACCGCCAACACGTCGGATAGGGAGGGATCGGCCCTGTGGTCGCCCTTGTGGCGATCACACACCCCGTCGATCAGCTTGGGAATGTCGAGGAAATGGATCTGCTCATCGAGGAACAGGGCCACGGCCTGCTCGTTGGCGGCGTTCATCACCGCGGGCATGGTGCCGCCGGCGCGGCCGGCTGCATAGGCCAGCGCCATGCAGGGGTAGCGGGCCGGATCGGGGGCTCGGAAAGTGAGTGAGCCCACCTCGGTGAGGTCGAGGCGGCGCCAGGGGGTCTCGAGACGCTCGGGCCAGCTGAGGCAATAGAGGATCGGCAGCTTCATGTCGGGCCAGCCCAGTTGGGCCAGCACCGAGCTGTCGGCCAGCTCGACCATCGAGTGGATGATCGACTGGGGGTGGATCACGATCTCGATGTGGTCGTAATCCAGGCCAAACAGGTAGTGGGCCTCGATCACCTCGAGCCCCTTGTTCATGAGGCTGGCGCTATCGACCGTGATCTTGCGGCCCATGCTCCAGTTGGGGTGGCTGGTGGCATCGGCCACCGTGGCCTTGTGCAGGTCTTCGGGGGCCCAGTCGCGGAAGGCGCCACCGCTGGCGGTCAGTTGGATGCGGCGCAGGCCCGGGGTGGGGGTGCCAGTGCTCAGGCGGGCCGTTTCGGCGTAGGGCGTGCCCTGCAGGCATTGAAAGATCGCCGAATGCTCCGAGTCGGCCGGCAGCAGCCGCGAGCCACTCTTGGCCAGCTCGGGCAGCACCACCGGGCCGGCGGCGATCAGGGTCTCCTTGTTGGCCAGGGCCAGGTCTTTGCCGGCGCGGATCGCGGCCAGGGTGGGCAGCAGGCCGGCGCAGCCGACAATGCCAGTCACCACCAGATCGGCCGAGCTCCAGGCGGCCGCGGCGCACAGACCGTCGCTGCCCCCCAGCAGTTCGGGCAGGCGGGCCGGCCGGGCCGCGGCGTCCAGGGCGCCCAGGCGCTCGCGCAGCGCGGCGATGCGCTCAGGGTCGGCCAGGGCCACCACCTCGGGGGCATGCCGGCAGATCTGCTCCACCAGCAGATCCAGGTTGTTGCCGGCGGTGAGGGCCACCACCTTGAAGCGATCGGGAAACTCCTCGGCCAGCTCCAGGGTCTGGGTGCCGATCGAGCCGGTGGAGCCGAGCACGGAGAGGGCTTTCACGGGCTGGCTTCACGGGGTCGACACCAGTTTCCCATTGCCCGCAGCGCAGCGGCTTGGCGAGCAGCCACTGGTTGAGGGTCTGCAGCAGCTGCGTGAAACTGGGCGGTGGTGTGAACAGCAACGATGACCACCCCACCGGAGCGTCCTCGCGAGCACTGGGCCAGCCGCGCTGGTTTTCTGCTGGCCGCCATCGGCAGTGCCGTGGGCCTGGGCAATCTCTGGGGCTTCCCCTACAAGGCCTCGGCCAATGGCGGCGCGGCGTTTGTGCTGGTGTACCTGCTGGTGATCGCCCTGGTGTGCCTGCCGCTGCTGGTGGCCGAGCTGATGATCGGCCGCCGCACCGGCAAGAGCCCGGTGTTGGCCCTGGCCCAGGTGGGCGGCCCCCACTGGCGCTGGCTGGGGTACGGCATGACCTTGAACGCCTGCGTGATCCTGGCGTTCTATTCGGTGGTGACGGGCTGGACCCTGCTCTCCACCTTTCACACACTGCTGTTTGGCCTGCCAGCCGATCCGGAGGCGTTTTTTGGCCAGATCAGCCAGGGCGGCTGGGCGATCGCCGGCCATCTGCTGGCGATGTTGCTCACCGCCGGGGTGATTGCGCTGGGGGTGCGGGGCGGCATCGAGCGGCTATCGCTGTGGTTCATGCCGCTGCTGTTTGTGCTGCTGATCGGCATGGCTTTGTGGGCCACCACCCTCAGTGGCGCCGGCGAGGGCTACCGCTTCTATCTGCAACCTGACCTTAAGGAGCTGCTGCGCTGGCCCACGCTCACCAGCGCCACGGGTCATGCGTTCTTCTCGCTGTCGCTGGGGCTGGGGGCGATCATCACCTACGCCTCCTATGGCCAGGGCACATCCCGCCTGCGCCATGAAGCGGGCACCATCGCGGTTGCCGATACCTCGGTGGCGCTGGTGGGCGGCTTGATCACCTTCCCGCTGGTGGCCCATTTCAACCTGCTGGGGAACCTCTCCGACAGCACCATCGGCACCCTGTTTGTGGCGATCCCCAAGGGCATGGCGGGCCTGGGGGGGCTCGGCCGGCTGGTGGCGCTGGTGTTTTTCATGGTGCTGGTGATTGCGGCGCTCACCTCGGCGGTGTCGCTGCTGGAGGTGGGCACTGCCGCCCTGATCGATCGGCGCGGCTGGCCGCGGCGCAAAGCCACCGCCTGGGCGGTGGCGGCGATCACTGTGATCGGTCTGCTGCCCGCCAGCGACAGCCGCTGGATCGATGTGCTGTACACCGTGTTTGGCGAGACGGCGCTGATCTTCGGTGGGCTGCTGCTGGCTGTGCTGATGGGCTGGGGCCAGCCCTCCATCGACGGCGGGGTGCCTGTGCTGCTGCGGCGCCTGCTGCGCTGGCTGGCCACACCGCTGCTGCTGGTGTTGCTGGTGCAGTCGATGCTGCACCTGCCGCAGGTGTTTGCGCCCTTTCTGCAAAGCTGAGCCATCGCCCCGGGCCCGCACCGATGATCAACCTGGCATCGCTGATGCAGCGCTGGAACTTCATTGAACGGGCCCGCCACGAGCGCGCCCTGTGGGAGGCGTTCGAGCAGGGCCGTGACATCGAGGCTCTGGTGGAGCAGTGCCGCACTGCCGTGGACGCTGGGGACCAGGGCCGCGCCTTTGAGCTGGAGGTGTGGACCACCACCCTGGCCCGCATCCGCAAGATCGAGCGGATGATGGGCGAGCAACAGCGCCCGCCCGGCTGAGCCCCGCGCTTACTCGATGCGTTTGCCCTGGCGGATGCCACCGGTTTCAGGGCCGCTGCGATCGCTGCCTGGAGCCCAATGGCGCAGCCGCAGCGGAGTGGCGGGATCGAGGCTCATGGTGGTGCGCCAGCCGCTGATCCAGTCGATCACCACGGTGGTGCCATCGAGCCGCCAGACGCCCCCCGCGTTGCTGTCGATGTCGTTGAAGGCCAGGCCGTTGGAGAGCAGAGTGGCGGTGTAGGGCTTGAGATCGGCCTGGGCAGGGGGGAAGCTGTAGACCCCAGCCACCATCGCTGCAGTGCCCCCCAGCTTCACGGCAGGCCCAAAATTGAACGGCACACTGCCGCGGCTCTGGCCCGGCTGCCAGGAGGCATGGCTGAGGCCTTCGGGGCCCACGTAGATCCAGTCGGTCCAGCCGTTGCTGTAGTCGACACGCACGCCGTTACCCCAGGGCTGCCAGCGGCCCAGTTCGCGCAACTGGTTGGGGCTGAGCCTGGAGGCGCCTGCAGGGGGCGCCCCCGTGGTGCCGTTGGTGCTCACCGCCTTGCCTCCCGGGTAGAGCCGCACGTTGAACAGGTTGTTGAGGCTGTCGGTGAGGGCCCAGACGCCGATGAAATTGCGGGTGTCGGCTTCGGCGGCCTTGGCCGACGCTTGCGGGCTCTGCGCCTGGAGCGCTGGTTGGACCTGGGCTTTGGTTGGGCTCGGCAGCAGCTCAGCCCCTATGGCCAGGGGCGCCAGCAGCAGGCCAAGGGTGGTCAGCGGGCGGCGGGCCATGGTGCGCTCAGGGGTTGCTTGATTGTGGCCTGGTTCGGTTCTGTGTGGTGCGCCAGTCGTTCGTGGCGGCAGAGCACCTCTCCGTACCAGGTGGCTGCTTTGGAGGTGAATGGCCAGATCCGCTCAGCAAACAGTTCGCCGACCAGGGCCGTGATCGCCACCGCAGCCAGGAGCTGGAACCCCAACGAACAGTTCGCTTGTGCTGGTGGCCCATCGGTGGCCACCACCGACAAACCGATCGATCTGGCGCCGGCAAGAGCGTGGCCAGCGCAATCCGGCCTAGTGTGGTCGCATTGGTGGAGTCAGGCGTGGCAGAAGTGGTCGCAAGTCAGGTGTCGGTGCGGAATCTCAAGACCCACCTCTCTCAATGGCTGGCCCGGGCCCGGTCTGGTGAGGTGGTGGAGGTCACCTCCCATCGCCAACCCATCGCCCGCATCACCGCTGTGAAGCCGGCACACTCAGGGATCACTAGCCCGCTGCAACAAGCGATTGATGCTGGCCTGATCAGCTGGAACGGTCAAAAGCCCAACCTGCCCCCTCCTGTGAAATTGCGGGGGCAAGGCAGATTGCTCAGCGACATCGTGCTGGAGGATCGCGGTTGAGTCGGTGATCCTCTTCTGTGACACCAGCGCCCTGATCAAGCTGCTGGTTGACGAAGCCCAATCAGATCAGCTGCGGCAGATCAGCTCCACTGTTGGTGCCATCGGGGTCTGCCGGATCAGTTGGGCAGAAGCCATGGCTGCCCTTGCTCGCCTGCGGCGGGACGATCCGGTCAACGATGACGATCTCGAACAGGCTCGGCAGCACCTGATCCAGGCCTGGCAGAGCTTCACCATTGTTGAAGTCAGCCAGCCCTTGGTGGAAACGGCGGGGCGCTTTGCCGACGTGTTTGCCCTTCGCGGCTACGACAGCGTGCAGCTCGCCGCGGCCCATGAACTCCATAGCAACGCGCAACAGACCGTTCTCTTCGCTTGCTACGACCGTCGACTCAATCAGGCCGCCCAGCTCCTTCAGTTGGAGGTGTTGCCATAACCACCCAACACGGTTACACCAGCACTCGCCCCTGCAGAATGTTCATGGTGAACATTGCGGGGGGGGCGCGTGGCCCATCTCCGGTTGGTGGTGTCGGAGGCGGCCAGGCGTGGATGGCGCCAACGGTTCCAGGGCCGACGCCATCAACCGCGCTACACGCTCCGACAGGTGCTGGCGTCGCTGCTGGGGGCAACGCTGTGTTTTGTGGTGCTGGGGGCCGGCGGTCTGATCGTTGCGCCGTTTGGGGCCACGGCGGTGTTGCTGTTTGGCAACCCCGGCAGCCCCCTGGCCCAGCCGCGCAATGTGGTGCTGGGAAGCGGCCTGGCGGCGCTGGTCAGC
>VGQR01000172.1 GCA_016882345.1 Cyanobacteria bacterium K_DeepCast_35m_m2_023 | reverse complement strand
CGTTTCGGCATCCTCGTGGCTCGCAGCGTGACGGGGCTTCCCTTCGTTGTAGTGCGAGCCGTGGCAATTAGAAACCCACCGTGGCCCGCAGATACACAATCGAGTTGGCAGGACCGGCGCGGCCCGTCGATTCCGGATAGCCCCCCGACGGAATCGCCCAGCCCAGTTCGAAGCTGCCTGCCGAGCCCCAGCTGCCACGCAGGCCGATGCCATAGCTCGACGCCTGGTAGTTTACGGGGGCTGGGATGCCACCGTTGTTGGACGCCACGCCAACGTCGCCGAAGACGAACGGGCTCAAGCTCCACTGGCCTCGAAAAAAGCCTTGGGACAGCTCGAGTCCGGCAGCGGCCCCTTGATCGCCGATCAGGTAGCTGCCGCGGTAAGCCCGGCCCAACAACGGCCCGCCATAACTGAAGTCTTCGGAGGCAGGCAGCACCTTGCTGCTCAGCTGGCCGCTACCGGTCGCGGTCAAAAAGGTGTTGCCACGGCCCAGCCGTTGCTGGTGGCGCAGGCTCAGTCGGGCGCTGGTGTAACTGACGCTGCCCTGTTCGAGCAGGCCACCGCTTTCGGCGTTGGTGGTGCTGTCGTAGGCGTCGGCGATCGGTAGGCCTTGGCTGATCTGCAGGGTGGCGCTGCTGGCGTAGGTCGCGGTGCTGACCGATCCGTCGACCCCCAACCGCAGCACCCGCAGCCGGCTGGGGTTGGCAATCGCCAGCTGGCTGTCGAGGTAGGTGTTGCTGGTGGTGTTCTGCACCTCGCCGGCCAGGGAGATTCCCAGCGAGCCCTGGCGGGTGAGCAGCAGCGGGTAGCGCAACGCCAGGTTGCCCAGCCAGCTTTGGCCGCCGCTGCTCAGGGCGACGGGGATGCCCCCGACATTGATCGGCGTGGTGGTGCTGCTGGTGCTGGTGACACTGCCGATGCCCGCCAGCCGCAGGCCGCGGTTGCCCAGGGGTGTGGCCAGGCTGAAGGCGCCGCTGGCCAGACCGCCCGGGTATGGAAACGCGTTGCCGCCAAACAGGTTCACCTGCAGCGGTTGTGGCCCGCTGAGCACTGCGGTCTGCAGTTGCGCCGTGAGCTGGTAGGCGCCCAGCAGCGGCTGCACGTTGTTGTCGAGGCTGAGCGATCCGTTGATCACCTTGGGGTCGAGTTCAATCACCAGGGTCGAACCGCCGAATCGGCTGCCCTGGTTGAGCGATGCCTGGAAGCGCATCCCGCCCACCCCCTGCAGCAACAGCAGCTGGCGTTCGAGGTCCTGGAACCGGATCGGCAGCGGGTTGGCTCCGCTACTCAAGACCGGTTGCAGGTAGAACCGGGTCCAGCGTTGCAGGGCTGCACCGCCTTTGCCGGTGACCTGCACCGCTTCGAGGAAGCCTTCGATGGCGACAACGGTGAGAACCCCGTTGGCGTACCCGCCGCTGGGTGCCACGACGCGACTGATGAAGTACCCGCGCGCGCGATAGAGGTTGGTGGCCGCGTCGAGCGCTGCCTGCACCTCGGCAAAGCGCACCGGTCTGGGCTGGCTGGTGGTGCTCAGCAGGGGTTGAAACAGCGCCGCGATCGCTGCAGCGGGGATGGCCCTGGCGCCCTGGACCTCGACTCGGCGGATCAGCAGGCGGGCCTCGCCGTCAGGGGGCGGCTGGGGCTTTGGCGCTGGTTGGAGCAGGGGCTCGGGCTCCCCTTGCTGGACCTTGGGCAGCCGTTGCTGGCGCAGCTGTTCAAGCTCCTGCTGCTGCTGCAGGCCGGGATTGGTGAGTCGTGGATCCAGCTGCGCCAGCGCTGGCGCCATCGAGCACACCAGAACGGCCGTGGCCAGAGGGATGCGGCACCAACGCATCAACAGCAGGTCCCCCAATCTGCAGATTGGGCATCAGGTTTCTGAAGATGGCCAGCTGTCCAAGCAGAGCGTGCGTTCTTGCCTCGATGCGTTCAGAGCCATCCGGCCTTGTAGCCCCGTTCAACGGTGATCAGGCAGGCGTCAGCACGTCAGAGGGGGGGCATGGAGGTTTGGTTCCTCGGCACCTGTCGCGGGTCCCAACACTGGCGCGGAACCCAGCGCGCGATCCGGGCAGTTGGGGTTGGCGGCCTGCCTTGGCAAGGTGTCAACAATGGTGATCACCTTGCCAAGGCGAGCCCAGCCAAGGTCGCGAGACAGAGCGTTCACCAGTGCAGCGCGCCGTCATGCCTGGGCGGCTGTGCGCCAGCTGAGTCCCTCGCGCTCTGCGCTCCAGCGCAGGCAGTGGCCCAGCGGCCGTCCCAGCAGTAGCGCGGCGATGCTGCGCTGATCGCCCAACACCTGCCGGGGCAGCACGGTGGCGGCAGCGATGGCGCGGCCCGGTTCGCCGCTCCATGCGGCCAGGCGCCGGGCTCCTTCGAGCAGGGGCAGGGTGACCCCCGCCAGGGTGCCGTCCGCCAGGCGGCAGCTGCCATCGGCCACGATCAGCAGCCGTTCGTCCCAGCGGTGTTGGCCTTCGCCCAGGCCGTAGGGGGCCAGGGCATCGCTGACCAGCACCACCTGCTCAGGTGCCAATCGCTGCAGCAGCACCGCCATCGACGGCGCCACGTGCACCCCATCGGCGATCAGCCCCAGGGCCACGTCACCGCGCAGCAGGGCGGCGGCCAGGGGGCCGGGCTGGCGGTGGTGCAGGCCCGGCATGGCGTTGAAGGCGTGGGTCACCAGCGCGACGCCGGTGCCAAAGGCCGCAGCGGCCTCGGTTTCGCTGGCGGCACTGTGGCCCAGGCTCACCACCACGCCCAGGCGGCGCAGGGCGGCGATCACCTCGGCGGCGCCCTCGAGCTCGGGCGCCAGGGTCATCAGCGCGATGTCGCCAGTCGCCCCGCCCGTGAAGCCGTCGATCCGCGCGTGCAGGGCTTCGGCACTGGGGGCCGCCAGGTGCTGCTCGGGGTGGGCGCCGCGCCGCCCGTGGGCCAAGAAAGGCCCCTCCAGATGGGCCCCCAGCAGCCGGCAGCGGTTGGGGGCCTGCTCGGCCCGGGCCTGGGCCAGCACCGCCAGCGCCTGGCGCAGGGGCTCGATGCCGCAGGTCACGAGCGTGGGGCAGATCGCTTCGACGCCGTCGCGCCAGAGCAGCTGCTGCAGCTCGGCCAGCCGTGGCAGGTCGGCGGGGGTGAGCTCGGGAAACGCCAGGCCCAGGCCGCCGTTGATCTGCAGATCAACGCCCATTGGACTGAGCCAGTCGCCGTCCCAGCTCGTGCCGGCGGCCGCCCCGCCCGCCGCGATCGGCTCGATTGCTGTGATCAGCTCGCTGCCGCTGGCTTCGTCCGCTTCCAGCCCGATGCGCCAGAGGCCGCTGTCGCCATGGCGGCAGCGGCGGGCCTGGGGCAGACGAACGTTGCTGAGCCAGCGCATGGCAGACACGAGACAATGCCAGTCTTGCTGCGCCTACGCCCTTTGGCTGAATCGACCGCTGCATCCGCCCATTTCCAGTCGGCCCAGGTGGCGGTGGTGATGGGCAGCGACTCCGATCTGCCCACCATGCAGCCGGCGGTGGCCATGCTCGAGCGCTTCGGCATCGGCGTGGAGGTGCGGGTGCTCTCAGCGCACCGCACCCCGCTCGAGATGGTGGCCTTTGCCCAGCAGGCCACCGGCCGCGGCTTCAAGGTGATCATTGCCGGCGCCGGCGGGGCGGCCCACCTGCCCGGCATGGTCGCCTCGCTCACCCATCTGCCGGTGATCGGCGTGCCGGTGCAGACCCGGGCGCTGAGCGGCGTCGATTCGCTGCACAGCATCGTGCAGATGCCGGCGGGCATCCCGGTGGCCACGGTGGCCATCGGCAACGGCGCCAATGCGGGCCTGCTGGCGGCCCAGATCCTGGCGACCGCCGATGGGGCCCTGGCCGAGCGCGTGGCCGCCTACCGCGCCGAGCTGCATGACCAGGTGGTGGCCAAGGATGCGCGCTTGCAGCAGCTGGGCAGCAGCGCTTACCTGCAACAGATGGCCTGAGGAGGCGCAGCCGTGCTTGAGCGCCTGGTGCTGCCCCCCTGGCTCAAGGCCGGTCTGGCCCTGCCGCTGCTGGTGCTCAACCTGTGGGTGCTGCGCCAGTTGCTGCTGCCGCTGGCCCCGTTCCCGGCGTTGTTTGTGGCGGCGGCCTTGATCGCCTTTTTGCTTGATATCCCCAGCCGGGCGCTGCAGGGCCTAGGCGTGCCGCGGCCCTTGGCCCTGCTGGCGGTGACCGGAGTCACCCTGGCGGGCCTGGCCCTGGCGGCGCTGTGGTTGGTGCCCCGGCTGATCGAGCAGCTGGGCGAGCTGATCACGGCCCTGCCCTCTTGGCTCGAGCAGGGCGAGATCCTGCTCAACCGCGTGCAGGCCTTTGCGGCTGAGCGCGGCCTGCCCACCGACTTTGGCGACATCAGCAGCGAGTTGCTCTCGCGCACCAGCCAACTGGCCAGCCGCCTCAGCCAGCAGCTGTTGGGGCTGCTGGGCGCCACCGTCAGCCTCACGGTCAACACCTTGATCGTGGTGGTGTTGGCGGTGTTTTTGCTGCTGGGGGGCGAGCGCATCAGCCAGGGGCTGCTGCAGTGGCTGCCGCCTAGCGTGCGCTCCTTGGTGGGGCAAACGCTCAACCGCACCTTTCGCGGCTATTTCGCCGGCCAGGTGCTGCTGGCCCTGATCCTCAGCGGTGCCCAGATCGTGGTGTTCACGGTGCTGGCGATCCCCTATGGCGTGCTGTTTGCAGTGGCGATCGGCTTCACCACCCTGGTTCCCTACGCCAGCGCCCTGACGATCACCCTGGTGAGCTTGCTGCTGGCCCTGGACGATCCGCGCACGGGCCTGGAGGTGCTGGCGGCGGCCATTGCCGTGGGCCAGGTGGTGGATCAGGTGATCCAGCCCCGGCTGATGGGCAGCATCGTGGGGCTGCAACCCGCCTGGCTGCTGATCTGCCTGCCGCTGGGGGCGCGTCTGGGCAGCCTGCTGGGCCTGGGCGATCTGCTGGGGCTGCTGCTGGCGGTGCCGCTGGCCAGCTGCACCAAGACCTTTCTCGATGCCTGGGCGCTGCAGCTCAGGCAGGGGGAACCTCAGGGCTGAGGAATCACGCCCTGCGCAGCCAGATAGGCCAGTACCTGCTCGACGCT
>VGQR01000171.1 GCA_016882345.1 Cyanobacteria bacterium K_DeepCast_35m_m2_023 | reverse complement strand
TGTTCGCCGAGCGTGGGGTTGATCAGAGCGCCGTGCAGTGGGACGCCCATCGCCCCAGCCGCATCGTGCTGGTCCGTCGCGATGCCGCTGGCGAGCGTCAGTTCGGTGGCTTTGCGGGCGATCGCGGGGCGGGCTTCGCGGATCAGGCGCTCGCTGCCGCTCGATGGCCGGCCGCCCTGGAGCCCCTGCTGCTGCGGGCGCAATGGCTGCAGCTGGGCACAATTCCCCTGGCGGCGCCTGCGGCGGCCGAGGCAGCGTGGTGTGCGGTGCACGCTGCTGTGGCGGCAGGTCTGGCCATTGCCGTCGATGTGAATTGGCGCCCGACGTTTTGGGATGCAACGGCCGATCCGGCCGCGCCCCCGTCGGCAGCCCAGTGCCAGACGATGCTGCCCTTGCTGCAACAGGCCAGGTTGCTCAAATGCGCCGCCGAAGAAGCGCACTGGCTGTTCGGCTGCACCGATCCGGCAGACATCAGTGCAGCCCTGCCGCAGGCTCCGTTGGTGGTGGTGACCGATGGGCCGGCGCCGTTGCGTTGGGGATGGGCCGGCGCGCCGCTCCAGGAGCTCAAGCCCCCTGCGGTGGCGGTGTGCGACAGCACTGGCGCCGGCGATGCGTTCAGCGCTGGGCTGTTGCACGGGCTCTGCGTCGAACCAGCGCTAGGGCGCGCTGCCGATCCAGCGGCCTTGGCGCCGGCAATGGGCTTTGCCGCGGCCTGCGGCGCCCTGGTCTGCCAGGGGGTGGGGGCGATGGATCCCCAACCTCTGGCGGACCAGGTCAGGGCGTTTCTGGAGGCCCACCGCTGAGCAGGGCCTGACGGCCGTTGTCCGGTGCCTGCGGGTCGAGCAGGGTCAGCTCCAGCAGCCAGCATCCCTGCGGCAGGGCGCTGAGTCGCTCGGGCCACTCCACCGCCAGCAGGGCGCCCAGGTCCAGGGCGGCCTCTTCTTCTTGGGCAAACAATTCATCGGCGGCGGCACTCTGCTCAAGCCGGTACAGGTCGAGATGCACCAGCGCCCCAGCGCTGCCCTGGTAATGCTGCGCCAGGGCAAAGGTGGGGCTGGTGACCGGTTCGACCACGCCCAGCCCCTGGGCGAGGCCCTGCACCAGACAGGTTTTGCCGGCACCCAGCTCGCCGTCCAGCAGCAGAGCTGGCCGACGTTCTGGCGGCAGGCTCAGCCACTGTTGGGCCAGATCCTGCCCCAGCTGTTGGGTGGCCGCGGCGTTGGCGAGGCTCACGCAGCGCTTTTTCATGTCTGTAGATTCACTTCAAGCGAGCCCGAAGCCTCGGCGTCTCTGCAGATTTTTCAACGCCCTTCCAGTCGGAAGCGAGCTGTACCCAGGAGACAACCCCATGGTGGCAACACCCGTCGCTGCGCTGCAGAGCACCAGCACGTACGTGATCGCCGATCTCGGCCTGGCCGAGTTCGGCCGCAAGGAGATCGCCATTGCCGAAACCGAGATGCCAGGCCTGATGGCCCTGCGTCAGAAGTTCGGCGCCGAGCAGCCTCTCAAGGGCTCCCGCATTGCGGGTTCCCTGCACATGACGATCCAGACCGCGGTTCTGATCGAGACCCTGGTCGCCCTCGGGGCCGAGGTGCGCTGGGCCAGCTGCAACATTTTCTCGACCCAGGATCACGCCGCTGCCGCGATTGCTGCCGCTGGCATTCCCGTGTTCGCCTACAAGGGTGAGACCCTCGATGAGTACTGGGCCTTCACCCACCGCATCCTCGAGTGGGGCGATGGCGGCACCCCCAACATGATTTTGGATGACGGTGGCGATGCCACCGGTCTGGTCATCCTGGGCACCAAGGCCGAGAGCGATCCCTCGGTTCTGGACAATCCCAGCAACGAAGAGGAGACCGCGCTGTTCAACAGCATCCGCCAGAAGCTGGCGGCGGTGCCCGGGTTCTATTCGCGCATCAAGGCCCAGATTCAGGGCGTCACCGAAGAGACCACCACCGGTGTGGCCCGTCTGTACCAGCTGCAGAAGAGCGGCGAGCTGCCCTTCCCGGCCATCAACGTCAACGATTCGGTCACCAAGAGCAAGTTTGACAACCTCTACGGCTGCCGCGAGTCGCTGGTCGACAGCATCAAGCGTGCCACCGACGTGATGGTGGCCGGCAAGGTGGCCCTGGTGCTCGGCTACGGCGATGTGGGCAAGGGTTCAGCCCAGTCGCTGCGCGGTCTTGGCGCCACCGTGATGATCGCCGAGATCGATCCGATCTGCGCTCTGCAGGCCGCGATGGAGGGCTACCGCGTCGTCCGTCTCGATGACGTGGTGCGCGATGTCGACATCTTCGTCACCGCCACCGGCAACTTCCAGGTGATTCGCCACGAGCACCTGATCCAGATGAAGGATCAGGCGATCGTCTGCAACATCGGCCACTTCGACAACGAAATCGATGTGGCGTCGCTCAAGCAGTACACCTGGGACAACATCAAGCCCCAGGTCGATCACATCGTGCTGCCTTCGGGCAACAAGATCATCCTGCTGGCCGAAGGCCGCTTGGTGAACCTGGGTTGCGCCACCGGCCACCCCAGCTTTGTGATGAGCAATTCGTTCACCAACCAGGTGTTGGCTCAGATCGAGCTGTTCACCAAGGGTGAGCAGTACGCCAAAGAGGTGTACGTTCTGCCCAAGCACCTCGACGAGATGGTCGCCCGCCTTCACCTTGAGAAGATCGGCGCCAAGCTGACCGAGTTGACCCAGCAGCAGGCCGACTACATCAATGTGTCGGTGGAAGGACCTTATAAGCTGGACCACTACCGTTACTGATCGCCGGAGTTAGACATTCGGCTGCAATGCCGGGGGAGTGATCCCCCGGCTTTTTTGCTGGTCAAACTTGATGACTGGTGCTTTGTGTCCTTGCAAGGGTCTTGTCAGCGTCATTTTTGACCGCAAGCCTTTGGCTCGAATCTTTAGCTTTTGGCCAACGTGTTTTTGTAAATCTTTCCGTCCTTCATGATGATGCGGAAATTTTTGTCGGGGTTTGCGATGATATCGAGGTTTTTGGTTGGGTCTCCATCGACCAGTAGCAGGTCGGCGTAGGCTCCCTGTTTGACAACGCCAAGTTGTCCGGGATAGGGATTGCGAATGCCTGACAGTGCCAGTATCTTAGCATTGTCGTGGGTGGCCATTTTCAGGGCCCTAGCAGGGGTCATCCAGGTCTTTGTTTGGACCAGCGCAGCATTTTGGGCGGGCCCATAGAGTGGCGAGCCAAACATGAAATCAGTGCCCCAGGCTAATTTGACTCCATACTGCAAAGCCCATGTCCAAACCCGGCTTTGGTTGACGATGACCTGATGGTTTTTGTCGCGCTGCAATCTACTGAATGAGCCAGGAAGCTCTTCAAACACCTGCAGGGATAGCCAGGTGCCCTTGTCGCGCAGCAGTTGAACCGTTGCTTGATCCATCGACTGGCCGTGCTCAATCGCTTTGACGCAGGCTGCAACGCAGCGACGCACGGATGTTGGCGAGTAGGCATGGGCCGAGACATACGTGCCAAAATCGGCGGCAGCATCAACAGCTGCCCTGAGTTCAGGTGTGGTGTATTCGGTGACTTCAATCGGGTCAAAGGTTGAGGCGACTCCGCCGCCTGCAGCGATCTTGATTTGTGATGCACCTTGGCGCAGGTTGTAGCGCACAGCCGCCAACATCTGATCGGGGCCATCGGCAATTGTTGACAGGCCAAGTTTGGTGGCGATCGGCAAAGGGCCTCCCAGGCTGTGGGGCAGGTCGGCCGGGTCGCCAAAATCACCATGCCCTGATGTTTGGCTGATGATTGTGCCGCTGGGATAGATGCGCGGGCCTTCCACTTGACCGCGATCAATGTCTTGCTTCAGCTTGAAGACCGGCCCTGCCATGTCGCGGACTGTGGTGAATCCGCTCATCAGGGTGGCTTTGCTGTGCTTGCGCGCGATTTGTTCTAGCTTTTCGCTTGGGGTTTTGGGGTTGAGCAGAACCTTGGGTTCGGCGTTGATGTAGAGGTGGGTATGGGCATCAATGAGGCCCGGCATCAAGGTGCGGCCACCGCCAGCGATGTGAATCGTCGTGTAACCGCTTGGCGGCTCAAGTGGAGAGGCCGAAATCGTCTTAATGGTGTTATTGACGACTAGAACATTGCGCGTTAGGCTTAATGCAGAAGCCGTGCCATCAAAGACCCTGACATTGTCAAAAATCGTCGCTGTTGGCTTGGCTTGATTGTTGTCTACTGGGCTCTTGGTGGGCTGCTTGAGTTCTGCAGTCTGTTGACAGCCGCCCAGGAGCATCAGCGAACTGACGGCCAGGGCCAGCACCGCAGGCCTTGTTTGGCCTTCAGCGTTGTTGGCACGCCAGAAGCCAGAGAGGTACGAGCCGGTTGCCATGACACGTGCTCCTGAGGGCTAACGGTTTGCACTGTTCAAGATGCAGCTGGCGCGTGAGCTTTGCCAGCTGCTGAAACGCAACGTTGACCGCAGTCGTCAGGGTCGCCGAACCCGGAGACAACTCAGAAGGGAACTTCCTCTTCGGAAGGCTCGCCACTGAAGCCGCCGCCCATACCGCCGCCACCGGCTTCGCTGTCGCGCTTGGAGCCCAGCAGTTCGAGGCGGTCGACCCGCACCACCGGCTTGCTGCGCTCTTCGCCGCTGGCGCGGTCGGTCCAGCGGTCGAGCTTGAAGCTGCCGATGATGCCCAGCAGGCTGCCCTTGCGGACGTAATCCGCGGCGACCTGGGCCTGCTTGCCCCAGATTTCGAGGTTGAACCAGTCGGGTTCATCGCCGCCGGCGCGGCGATTGACGGCCAGGGTCAGGTTGGCGACCACGCTGCCCGATTCGAAGTAGCGGACCTCGGGGTCGCGGCCGGCCCGGCCGACAAGGGTGATCGAGTTGACGCCCATGGCGATTCTCCTGTTGCTGTGATGGAACTCATGATGCGGCACCCAGTCATGCCAACGGCAGCTGGAGGCCACATTGGTGAAGTGCCACCGTTTGGTCCCCCTGTAACACCCCCTCTATGATTTAACACTCCAGGTTCGGGGCGTGTCGTGTTCTTCCGTCGATTCCAGTTCTCGCGTGACATCGGCATCGACCTCGGCACGGCAAACACCCTGATGTATGTGTCCGGCAAAGGCA
>VGQR01000170.1 GCA_016882345.1 Cyanobacteria bacterium K_DeepCast_35m_m2_023 | reverse complement strand
TGTCGGCGACCGACTGCTCAAGGATCTTGACCGGATCCTCCGCCTTGCTGATCAGATCGTTGACATTGGCCCGCAGCAGGCGGCTGAGGCGATCAAAAAAGCCCATGGCTGGGGGTAAGGGCGTCGTGCGAGGCTAGCCTTTCTTGATGGCACAGGCGAGCCGCAGGCAGGGGGGTGAACAGGTCCGCACGATCGGCAACCTGTCGATCCTGGTGCCGCCTCGCCCGGCGCCGGCCGCACCGCTGTCCGGTTGCCTCGACGAGCTGCAACGCCGCTGGCAGCAGGGCGGCCATCTGGCGGCCCTGTGGCAGCGCTGGCCCCAGATCGCCGGGCCCCAGCTGGCGCCCCATTGCCGGCCGCTGCGCCTGCAGGGCGGTGTGTTGTGCGTTGGTGCCGCCCCTGGGCCTTGGCTGCAGGCCCTGCAGTACAACCGCCACCAGCTGCTGGCCGCCCTGCGCGTCCATGGGTTTGAGCTGCGCGATCTGCGGGTCGAGCGGGCCCTGCCATTGCCCCAGATCGCCGCCGATGGCGCCGCCGTCGAGCAGGCCTGGCAGTGCCATCCCAGCCGTGTGGACGTTCACGGTCTGGCCACCTGCCCGGTCTGCGGCAGCCCCGGTCCGGCCGGCGAGATGGCGCGTTGGGGGCATTGCAGTTTTTGCCGGCGTCAGCACATTGCCCAATCGTCCGCTCCCAGCGAGGCTCAGTAGCGCTCGGGCCTGGGCCGTTGCCAGGTGGGGCCGATGCCCCTGCGGGCCAGTTCGGCGGCCCGGGCCTCGAGGGGGCTGCGCTGCAGCCGCCACAACTGGTAGATGCCAGCGCTGGCCAGCCGTTCGGGCCCCAGACCTTGCCAGTACGGCAGCGATGCGGTGCCGGCATCGATCACCACCAGCACGGTGGGCTGCTGGCGGGCGCTGCTGGGTTGCTGGCCCCGGCGCCGTTCGCGACCAAGGCGGTCGGCCAGGTTGGCCAGGTCGGCCGGTTGGTTGCCTTCGTACAGCACGACCCGTCGGCTGTAGTAGTGCAGTGACGGCTTGAGCACGCCCACCATGGCCAGGCTTTCTGCGGGTCGTCGATGGTTGTCGACGGCAGCGGCCATCTGCCGCACCGGCAGCCCCCGCAGCCGATCGCCTAGGGCCCAGAGCGGTTGCAAAGCCAATAGCGCAAAGCCCAGCAAGGGCAGCTGCAGCTCCAGCAGTCGCCAAGGACTTTGGCCGCGGTTCCGCCACAGCAGCAGCGGTGCCAGGGCGGCCAGGGCCCACAGCAGGCCGGCGCGCTGCAACAGTCCGCTGGCCAGCAACGCCTTGGCCAACGTCGGCATTTCGGGGTCGTTGACTGCGGTGAACCACAGCGGTGCCAGCAACAGCACAGCAGCAACCATCACGGCCAGCAGCAGCGACAGGCTCCAGGCCAGCAGCAGCGGCCAGCGCCGGCAGCCGGCCCGGGGGGGCGAGCCGGCCGTCAAGGCGATCAACACCGCTGCGGCCGGGGTGGCCGGGATCCAGTAGCTCGGCAGTTTGGTGGCCGCCAGGGTGAAGAACCCCAGCACAACCAGCAGCCAACAGCTGGCGAACCGGGCCAACGACTGGTCTGGGGCCGGTGGTGCCGCCGTCCGCAACGCGCGGGCCAGGCCCAGCAGGAGCAAGGGGCTGGCGGGCAGGCTGGCGGCCACCAGGATCGGCCCGAAGAACCACCAGGGCTGCAGGTGGTCATTGACCACCGAGGTGAAGCGCTGCAGGTTGTGATAGCCGAAGAAGCTGCGCCAGTAGGGCTCGCCCTCCACCAGCAGCGCCAACCCATACCAGGGAAGCGCCACGGCTGCGGTGATCCCCAGGCCGCGCCAGACGCACAACCCGCGCAGCTGCCGCCGCAGCTCGCCTTGCCAGCCAGCGAAGGCGAGCAGGGTGAGGCCCACCAGCACGACCGCCAAGGGGCCCTTGGTCAGCACGGCCAGCCCCAGCACCAGCCAGCCATGCCACCAGCCGCGCCACCCCTGGCCGGTTCGTCCGGGCGGTGTGGCCCGCCGGGCCTGGCTGTGCCAGAACAGCAGCAGGCTCAGGCCCAGCAACGCAGCGAACAGGGCATCGCTGACGGCCAGCCGGCCCCACAACATGCTCAGGGGTGACAGGCCGTAGGACAGGGCTGCGCCGACGGCGGTGAGGGCCGTGCGGCGCCGATCGCCAGCCACACCCGGCTGCGGCCAGCGGCGCAGCAGCTGGGTCAGGGCCACCATCACGGCGATGCTGGCCAGGGCCGAGGGCAGCCTGGCCGCCCAGGTGCCCAGCGGGTTCCACTGGGCCTGTGCGGGCAACAGATAGCCCAGACCCATCAGCCAGTAGACCAGCGGTGGTTTGTCGTAGCGCGGCAGTCCGTTGACCCGGGGGATCAGCCAGTCGCCGCTTTCGGCCATCGCCCGCGCCGAGGCGGCAAACAGGGGCGGTGTCTCGTCGACCAGGCCGGTCTGGCCCAGACCCCAGACAAACAGAGCGATGCCGCTGGCCAGGCTGACCAACAGGGGCCAGTGCTGACGCCACAGGTGCTGGACCTTATCCATGGCAGAGCGGGGCCAACCAGGTTTCCAGCCGCTCGCCAAAGCCCTGCAGCGAGCAGTGGGCTTGGGCCCAGCGCCGGCAGCCGTGGCGATCGATGCTCAAGGCCCGTTGACAGGCGGCCACCAGGGCCGTCACGTCATCGGGGTCGGCCAGGGCACCATTGAGGCCTTCGACCACCAGCTCTGCCGGCCCGCCACGGGCATAGGTGGCCACCGGTACTCCGCAAGCGAGGGCCTCGACCACCACATTGCCGAAGGCTTCGTTCCATTTGGGGGTGTTGAGCAGGGCGCGGCAGCGGCCCAGCTCCTGCTGCAGGGCTTCGGCCGCTAAGAAGCCGCGCCAGATCAAGCTGCCGGCCGGGACGGATGCGTCCACCCGGCGCGCGTAGTCGCGGTCTTCGACCAGGCCCATCACCACCAGCGGCAGACCCAGGGCGGCGGCGGCGGCGGCAGCGTCCTCGAGCCCCTTTTCGGGTGCGATGCGCCCAGCCCAGCCCAGTTGCGGCAAAGGATTGGCAGCAAACGGGTAGCTCTCGAGGTCAAAGCCGTTGCCCAGCACGGTCGGCGCGGTGTCCAGCGCAAAGTCGGCCGCCTGGCTGGCGCTGTGGAAGGCCAGATGCCCGGGGTGGCTGCGGGCCACGTCGGCGATCACCGCGTCCATGGCGTCGCTGACCGATCCCATGCTGATCAGGTGGGCCAGGGGTGTGGTCGTCAGAGGAGTCAGCCACAGCGGCAACCAGTCGTAGCCGAGGTTGAGCAGCAGATCGAACTGGCCCTGGTCAGCCAGGGCCCGCTGCCAAAGGGCCCCCAGCAGGCTGCCTGCGGGAAGCTGCACCGGTGCGTGGCGGCTCTGGTGCTGCCAGCTGGGCTGGTCGTGGCCGCTGGCGAGCCAGAGCTCGGCGCCGCGGCAGAGCGGCGGCAGCACCGACCCCTGGGCCGCCAGCACCGTCAGTTGGTGGCCGCGCTGCTGCAGGCCGGCCACCAGCGACACCAGGGTGCGCTCGACGCCACCGCCCCGGCCGCTGCCGATCGCGCCCACCGGGGTGTGCACCACCAGGATGTTCATTGCGGTTGCTCCCACAGGGCCACGCGGCGGTTGATCAGCAGCACGCTGACCAGGGCGATGGCCGCCCCCAGCCATTGCAGCGGTTCCAGGGACTCGTTTAGCACCAGCACCCCGGTCAGCAGGGCAAACACCGGCGTCAGAAAGGTCAGTGACGTGAAGCCGGTCAAGTCGCCACTGCTGGCGAACCAAAAGAACAGGCCATAGGCCAGGGCACTGCCCAGCAGCGAGGCGTAGGCCATCAACCCCCATTGCACGCCATCCCAGCTCGGCAGTGCCGCCGGCAGTCCCTGCTGCAACACCCCGACCAGCAGCGGCAGGCCCCCGAGCACCATGTGCCAACCCGTCACCGCCAGCGGGTCGCTGTGACGGCTGGCATAGCGGCTGAGCACGGTGCCTATCGCCATCGCCGCGGCGGCCGCCAGCATCCACAGTTCGCCATGGCTCAGGGCCCGGTCGTCGAGCACCGGCGGCCCCTCGAGCCACCAGTGCTCGAGCAGACCAGCCGGCAGCCCCAGGCAGACAATCCCGAGCAGCCCCAGCAACAGGCCCAGCCAGCCCACCGGGTTGATGGCGTCGCCGAACAGGGCCCGCGCCAGCAGGGCCACCAGCAGCGGTTGCGAATCGATCAGCACCGAACCCAGCCCGGCGCCGGTCTGCCCCAGACCCCGCACCAGCAATCCTTGAAACAGGCTGCCGTCAATCAGGGCAAACAGCAGCAGCCAGCCCCAGTCAGCGGGCGCCACACGCAGCGGCCGCCTGAGCAGTGCCGCCACCAACAGCAGCACCACGCCGGCTGGCAGCAGCCGCAGGCAAGCCACCAGCGCGAGACTGCCGCCCTCGAGCAGGGGCCGCATCGCGGCCATCGCTGTGCCCCACAGGGCAAAGGGCAGCACCATGGCCAGGGGCGTCAGCCTCGCCCAGCGCTGTTGGTGTGTCATGCGGTCTCTCTCCAGTAACGAGCCGCCCATGGCCGACAGCGTTCTTTTTTAGGATCCGGGCTTAGCAACCGATGCTGATGCCCTGGCCCTGGCGCCGCAAAGCCAAGCGCACCCTGGCGCGCATCGCCATCGAGGGGCCCATTGCCGGACCCACTCGCCGGCGCGTGCTCAAAGCCCTGCGCCAGGTCGAACAGCGCGAATGTCCTGCTCTGTTGCTGCGCATCGACAGCCCCGGTGGCACCGTCGGAGACAGCCAGGAGATCCATGCCGCGATCACCCGTCTGCGCACCAAGGGGTGTCGGGTGGTGGCCAGCTTCGGCAACATCTCCGCATCGGGTGGGGTCTACATCGGCGTTGCGGCCGAGCAGATCGTCGCCAACCCGGGCACGATCACCGGCTCGATCGGCGTGATCCTGCGGGGCAACAACCTGTCGCGGCTGCTCGAGCGGATCGGCATTCAGTTCGAAACCGTGAAAAGCGGTCTCTACAAAGACATTCTGTCCCCCGATCGCGCCCTCAGCGAGGCCGAACGCCAGCTGCTGCAAGAGCTGATCGATGCC
>VGQR01000169.1 GCA_016882345.1 Cyanobacteria bacterium K_DeepCast_35m_m2_023 | reverse complement strand
ATCATGGTGGCTCGATTCTGGGACTCCAGCCCGATGGCCCCCGATCAGGCCGCCGCCGCCCCCATGGTCTACCCCCTGAGCCGCCAGCTGCTGGAGGCAGTGCTGGCCGACCGCGTCAGCGACCGCTTCGTGTGTGAGCTGATCTGGCCGCGCCTGGGGTATGAGCCCGATGGCTCGGGCCGCTGGAGCGCGGGCCTGGCTGCGAGCGACGCCTGGCGGGAGTCGTTCCCCGTCGAGCCCCAGTTCATTGCCCAGCGGCCCCCCAGCGTGGCGCTGACCCGTTCGATCGCCAAAGAGCACAAGCAGCTGCTCAAGCAGCAGCTGGGCTTTGGCGGCTACACCGTTGGCGAGCTGTACCCGCGGCGCACCCGCCGGGCCACGGCTGTGAACTGGCTGCTGGCGCACCTGGCCGAACGCGGCGAGCCCCTGCCAGAGACCGGGCCCATGCCGGATCTGCTGGCGGTGCCGGCCGATCCGGTGGCGGGGCATCCGGGGGATCTGCAGGTGCGCTGATGGATTCAGGGCTGCAGCGCGGTCACCTGGGCGGGCTGGTTGATGGGCATCACTTCGATCTGGCCGCCATCGAGGGGGAGGCGATCGAAATTGAGGCTGCGCAGAGCCGGATTCTCAAAGGTCTGGACGTAGTACACCTTGTTTTACTGGTCGGCGACCACGCTCCACTCGGTGACTTCGTAGGTGGTCTTGGTGCCGGCTCCGCCGAAGCTTCCACCGGGCGGCAGCAGGATGCTGCCGGGAGGGAGATCAAACTGGCCGAGAATCCGGAAGGCTGTGCCCACCTGCTGCTGGGTGGTGAGGTTGGTGGGCGCAAAGCGGCTCAGGGTGAGGGCGCGGATGAACCGCGAGGTGGAGAGAAAATCCCCCGGCAGCCCCTGCAGGCCCCCGCCGGTGCTGACCGGCGGCAGCTTCAGGCCATTCACACTCAGCTCCGCTGGCGGCATGGCGCTGAGATTGGCGGTGTTGCCCGCGGCGGCCAGGTGATAGGGCAACGGCGGGTCGTTGGTGTAGGTCCCCGTGGGGTTGTCCAGCATCGTGAGCTGCCCGTCGAGGTATTCCACCGAGAGGCTCTTGCCGCTGGCGTCGTGCAGCGTCATGTGAATGGGCAGGGGCCCACCGAAGCCGGGCACGCTGGCGCCGTTGACCAGGATCTTCGGCAGACCCTGCTTCACTTCGGCGATGGTGGCGAAGTTGCTGAGCACATAGGTGAGCAGCTGGGCGCTGTTGATCGAGCGCTGCGTCTGCGCGGCCGATACGGTCTGGAACTTGGCGTAGCCGAAGAAATACAGCAGCCCGCCCGCCAGTCCCTTTTCATTCATGCCATCGGGAAGGACGTCATTGAGGCCGAGCGCGTTCAAACCGACAACGGCATAACGGCTAGTCCAGGCCAGGCCATTGCCGACCTTGCCATCGGGGCCGTTACCGCGCAGCGGCGTGCCCCGCTGAATCAGCACCGCCTGGCTGTTGAGCGGCTGGCCGAACTCCATCGTGCGGGCATAGACACGGCCGCCATCGTTGCCCTGGAGCACGAAGCTCGTGCAGGCCTGGGCAGCGCTGTTGCTCGCTGCGGCAAGGCTCAGGGCGGCCAGGGCGGCCAGGAGCCGGCGGGGTGGAGTCATGGTGGCTCGTGGAAGAGCGTGGTTTGTCGTGCCTTCCATGCTGCGCCGCGCGTTCCAGTGCGCTGTTGAACGACGGATTGTTTTCAGCTCGGTTGCCGCTGTCTTTGCCGCTCGCCGCTGCTGCTGAGTCGCTGTTTGCTGGCGGTTTGACGCGCGGCCGAGAGCTGACGAGGTTTGCTCAGCACCCCGCCTATCAAGATCGCGATGTAGAGCTGGCCCACCACGGTGATCGCCGTGGCGGGGATCAGCGCGCTGAGGTGGTCGAGCTTCAGCAGCGGGCTGCCCAGGGTCGTCAGACTGCCAAAGGAGGCCCCCAGCATCGCGGGGGCATGGGCAATGCCGGCTGGCAGCCCGTGCACCGGGCCGGGCAGGTTGAACGCTGGGGGATCCAGCACCAGCAGCGAGTTGAGCGCGATGCCGCCGGCAAAGCCCACCAGCAGATAGCCGGCCGCGGCGCCCATCAGCACGGGGCCATTGAACGCCGGTTCTTCGGCCAGGGCGTTCACCAGGCTCCACAGCATCTGCAGGATCAGCGCCAGCCACACCACCAGGTGCGGGGTGCTGAGCTTGACGGCCAAGGGCGGGTTCAACAGCAGGGCGATCTGCCAGATCACCTCCATGCCCACGCAGGTGAGCCAGCCCCAGACGATCACCCGGCGCCGCCACAGCACCCGCTGGATGCGAGAGCGGTGGAGACCCTGCAGGCGATCCAGTAAACCCTTGGTCTGCAGCCGATGGCTGGCCAGCAGCGGCGAATCGAACACCACCACCACGCCGGTGATCAGCAGATAGAGCAGTCCCATCAGCTGGGGGGCGCGTTGCAGGCTGCTGAGGCAGAGCAGGGCCAGCACCTCCACCACCAGCAGGCTCCGGTAGTAGCGGTGCCGTTGCTTCAGCAGTGGAACGAGGAAGCCCAAGGGATGGGGTGACACTGATCAATGATCACGCGTCCGAAGCCGGCCTGTAAGGTCAAACCAGGACAGTTGTTGCGATAAGCGGTTTTGGCGCTTCCGGTTGTGGCCATCATCGGCCGCCCCAATGTGGGCAAATCCACCCTTGTGAATCGGCTCTGCCGCAGCCGCGAGGCGATCGTGCACGATCAGCCGGGCGTCACCCGCGATCGCACCTACCAAGAGGGCTACTGGGCAGACCGCAGCTTCAAGGTGGTCGACACCGGCGGCTTGGTGTTCGATGACGACAGCGAGTTCCTGCCCGAGATCCGCGAGCAGGCCAACCTCGCCCTGGCCGAGGCCTCGGTGGCGCTGGTGATCGTCGATGGGCAGCAGGGCTGCACGGCGGCCGATGAGGCGATCGCCACCTGGCTCAGGGGCCACAAGCTGCCGGTGCTGCTGGCGGTCAACAAGTGCGAATCGCCCGAGGCGGGCCTGGCGATGGCGGCCGAGTTCTGGACCCTGGGGCTGGGGGAGCCCCATCCGATTTCAGCGATTCACGGTGCCGGCACCGGTGACCTGCTCGATCAGGTGATCAGCTTTCTGCCGCCCACGACGGAAGAGGGCGGTGAAGAACCGATTCAGCTGGCGATCATCGGTCGCCCCAATGTGGGCAAATCGAGCCTGCTCAATTCCATCTGCGGCGAGCAGCGGGCGATCGTCAGCCCGATCCGCGGCACCACCCGCGACACGATCGACACCACGGTCGAGCGCGAGAACAAGACCTGGAAAATTCTCGATACCGCCGGCATCCGCCGCAAGCGCTCGGTCAACTACGGGCCCGAATTCTTTGGCATCAACCGCAGCTTCAAGGCGATCGAGCGCAGCGATGTGTGCGTGCTGGTGATCGATGCCCTCGATGGCGTCACCGAGCAGGACCAGCGCCTGGCCGGCCGCATCGAAGAAGACGGCCGCGCCTGCGTGGTCGTCGTCAACAAATGGGACGCGATTGAAAAGGATTCCCACACCCTGCCCGCCATGGAAAAAGAGCTGCGGGCCAAGCTCTATTTCCTCGATTGGGCGCCGATGCTGTTCACCTCGGCCCTGACCGGCCAACGGGTGCAGAGCATCTTTGCCCTGGCCCTGCTGGCGGTGGAGCAGCACCGCCGCCGCGTCAGCACGTCGGTGGTCAATGAGGTGCTCATCGAAGCGCTGAGCTGGCGGACCCCGCCCACCAGCCGCGGTGGCCGTCAGGGCAAGCTCTATTACGGCACCCAGGTGGCGACGCGGCCCCCCAGCTTCACGTTGTTTGTCAACGATCCCAAGCTGTTCGGCGACACCTACCGCCGCTATGTGGAGCGTCAGATCCGCGAGAGCCTGGGCTTTGAGGGTTCGCCGATCAAGCTGTTCTGGCGCGGCAAGCAGCAGCGCGACGCCGAGCGCGATCAGGCGCGTCAGCAGGCTCGCGGGCGCTGATGGATTGGCTGCGACAGCTGCCCATCGGTCAGTACGTCCACGGCAGCGGCAGCTGGCTGCGGCAGCTTGATCCGCGGCTCAAGCTGGCCTGGACGGTGGCTTTTCTGGTGACGCCGATCCTGGCCGGGCCGATCTGGCGTCTGGCCCTGGTGGCGCTGCTGCTGCTGCTCACCGCTGTGAGTGGCCTGCCGCCGCGCCTGTGGGCCCGTGGCGTGGGCCTGTTGCTGGCGGTGGCGGTGGCCCTGGGGGTGCTGGCCGCCGTGCTGCCGGTGGGAGCAGGTCCGCCCGCGCCCCTGCAGCGCCCCCCCGCCGAGCTGCGGCTGTTGCCGGGGCCGCCCCAAAGCCCGGCACCAACAGCTGCTGGCGCCGCCTGGGAGCTCTGGCGCTTCGGCCCCTTGCAGGTGACGCGGCGCTCGCTCGAGCTCGGCATCAATGGCGGCACCCTGTTGTTCACCTTGGTGCACAGCGCCAATGTGATGCTGCTGACCACCCCGCCCGAACAGTTGGTGTGGGCCATCAGCTGGTGCATGGCGCCGCTGGCGCGGCTGGGTCTGCCGGCGACGCGGCTGGGCTTCATGGTGCTGCTGGCGCTGCGTTTCCTGCCGTTGGTTCAGGAAGAATTCCAAAACCTGTTGCGCGCCGTGGCCACCCGGGCGGTGGTGCTCAAGCGACTGGGCTGGAAAGGCGCCCTGGGGCTGGTGTTGGCGGTTGGCGAGCGCCTGCTCGCCAACGTGCTGCTGCGCGCCGAGCAGGGGGCCGACGCCCTGGTGGCCCGGGGGGGGCTCATGCTCGATCCGATGCAGCTGCCGCAGCGTGGGACCTGGGCGGGCCGGCTCAATGCCGGGGCCTTGATTGCGCTGCTGTTACTGGTGCTGTTGCGCTGGAAAGTCGGTGATCTTTAATGGGGCGAGTAGGTCGGCGCGCTGGCGCCCATCGATTTGAGCGCTGAGCTGTATCTCAACCATCCGACCTTCGGCATGCTGTATCGGGTGGCGCCGGCAGGTGAGGGCAAGGATCTGTACGCCACCCTTTATGCCCAGCGCATCTTTTTTGTGGTGTCACTGAGTGGCCGCGGCGCCAATTTTGAGGTGATTCCCCTGATGGACGCGCGCCATCTGGCCGAGCAGAACCTGGC
>VGQR01000168.1 GCA_016882345.1 Cyanobacteria bacterium K_DeepCast_35m_m2_023 | reverse complement strand
GAGCGAGATTCAGCAGTTCTGCTCCACGACCTACGGCGCCAATTTCGAGCTGTTCGACAAAGTCCACGCCACCGGCGCCAAGACCGAGCCCTACACGACCCTCACCCAGGCAGAACCGGCGGGCGACGTGGCCTGGAACTTCGAAAAGTTCCTGATCGGCAAGGACGGCACCGTGGTGGCGCGCTTCAAGAGCAACGTCGAACCTGATTCGGCCGATCTCACCGCCGCGATCGAGACAGCCCTGGCGGCCTGAACCCAGAGCCCCGCAGCAGCCGCTTGGGTTGGTGGTCGGCGTCCCTGCATGGGGATGTACATCTGTACATCCACTCTCAAGGGCGCCGAAACCTCTCGGTCAGGCCCCCTAGAACGGCGTCGAGCACAGGGCAGAGGCGCAGATGGCAGTCGCCCATGGGCCCGACAGGCGGCCAGGTCAGACCTCGGCCTCGAGCAGCCAACCGCGGCGCGGGCTCTGGATCACGGCAGCGGCAGCCATCGGGGCCGGCAGCTCCACCTGCAGCCAGCGCTGCCCGCTGGTGCTGCACCAGCTCCGCAACAGTCGCATTGGTTGCCCGCTGCTGGCCTGGGCGATCACCGGTGCCCGGTGCTCGGGAGAGCAGCGCAGGGCCGTGGCCATAGGCGCGGTGAGCGGCTCATTGCTGTTCTGGCGGCGGCGCAGTTCAGGCAAGCGGGCTTCGGCGCCACCGGCCGGCAAGCCCGCGGGCCCAAACAACGCAAAACCGATCAGCACCAGCGCTCGACAGTTGGCAACGATCACCCGGGCAGCCTCAGATGTCGAGCTGAGCCAGATCGAGCTCAGCGCTGTGGGTTTCGATGAATTCACGCCGGGGGGCCACCTTGTCACCCATGAGGATCGTGAAAATGCGATCAGCCTCAAGCGCATCTTCGATTTCAACCCGCTTCATGGTGCGGGTGCCTGGGTCCATGGTGGTTTCCCAGAGCTGCTTGGGCATCATTTCACCGAGACCCTTGAAACGTTGGATCGTGTAATTGGCCTTCTCGCCAAATCCATCCAGCGTTGCCTTGAGATCGGCCTCGTTGTAGCAGTAGGTGTGATTCTTGCCGCGCTCGACCTTGTACAGAGGCGGGCAGGCGATGTAGATGTAACCACCCTCCACCAACGCTTTCTGGTAGCGGTAGAAGAACGTCAACAACAGGGTCCGGATGTGGGCGCCGTCCACGTCGGCGTCCGTCATGATCACAATGCGGTGGTAGCGAAGATTTTTTGAGTCAAAATCTTCACCCTTGATGCCAAGGCCAAGCGCGGTGATCAGGGCCTGAATCTCAGAATTCTTGTAAATCTTGGCATCATCGGTTTTTTCAATGTTCAAGATCTTGCCGCGCAAGGGCAGGATCGCCTGGAAGCGGCGATCACGGCCTTGCTTGGCCGAGCCACCAGCCGAATCACCCTCAACGATGTAAATCTCCGATTCAGACGGATCGCGAGAGCTGCAATCGGCGAGTTTGCCGGGCAGGGTTGAGCTCTCGAGCACGCTTTTGCGGCGCACCAGCTCGCGGGCACGGCGGGCAGCTTCGGCGGCATTGAAGGCCTGAATGGCTTTCTCAAGAATGAGATCAATGACCGATGGGTTGAATTCCAGGAATTCACCCAGGGCCTCGCCCACCAGGGTGTCGACGATGCCCCTCACCTCGGTGTTGCCGAGCTTGGTTTTGGTCTGCCCCTCAAACTCGGGTTCAGGCACCTTGACCGAGAGCACCGCCGTCAGGCCCTCGCGGATGTTCTCGCCGGCGAGGTTGGCATCGGCGTCTTTGCGTTTGCCGCGCTTTTTGGCAAATGCATTGAGGGTGCGGGTGAGCACCGTCTTCAGACCCTCTATGTGGGTGCCACCATCGATGGTGCGAATGTTGTTGGCAAAGCCCAAGATGCTGTCGGAATAGGCATCCACGCACCACTGCAACGCCGCCTCGACCTGGACGCCTTCCTTCTCGGCATTCACATAGATGATGTCGGCATGCAGCGGATCCTTTTCCGCATTCATGTAGGCGACATATTCCTTGATGCCGCCAACGTAGAAATAGGTTTCCTCGTGGGCTTCACCAGCGGCATTGCGCGCCGCGGGTCGCTCATCGCGGAACACGATGCGCACACCACCGTTGAGATAGGCCAGCTCCCTGAGCCTTGAGGCCAGGGTCTGGTAGTCGAACTCGATGCCGGTGCTGAAAATCTCGATGTCAGGTTTGAAGCACACCGAGGTGCCGGTGCGCGCTTCGTCACCCACGGCCGTCGGGGCCGAAACCAAACTGCCGATCGGCTGGCCCCGCTCGAACCGTTGGGTGTGCACCTGCTGCTGCCGGTGCACGGTGACCTCGACCCATTCGCTGAGGGCATTGACGACCGAGACCCCGACCCCGTGCAGACCGCCGGAGACCTTGTATCCGCCAGCGCCGAATTTGCCGCCGGCATGCAGGACGGTCAGCACCGTCTCCAGGGCGCTTTTGCCGGTGCGCGGATGAATGTCGGTGGGGATGCCGCGGCCGTTGTCGGTGACGCTGCAAGAGCCGTCGTCATTGAGCACGACCAGGATCTGGTCGCAATGGCCGGCGAGGGCTTCGTCGACCGAGTTATCAACGACCTCGTAAACCAGATGGTGCAAGCCCCGGGGGCCCGTGGAGCCTATATACATACCCGGCCGCTTGCGGACCGGCTCCAGGCCTTCAAGAACCTGAATCTGCTCGGCGCCGTAGGCGGCCTGAACTTTGGTGACGTCGCTCATGCAGTCGGGACTTCCCGGGTCGCTGGCACAGGACGACAGGTCCCGGGGCAGAAAAGGCGCCGGAATCGCAATGATT
Organism: Cyanobacteria bacterium K_DeepCast_35m_m2_023; assembly: GCA_016882345.1. The sequence goes on along the minus strand of VGQR01000168.1, from coordinate 2,311 downwards.
CCGGGTGTGACTTGATTTTACCACCGGCAAATGGTTTCGGCAGGCCCCTGGCGCCCTCTGGACCCGCTTGAGCCCGCTTGCCCAAGGGGGTTGCTATCCGGGCCAGCAACGGCTCTGTCCAGCGGCTCTGCAAAGTGAGGCCATGACCGCCCCTTCCCCACCCCTGCCGCTGGCGATCGTGCTGCTGGGCCCGACCGCCAGCGGCAAGAGCGATCTGGCCATCGCCCTGACCCAGGCCCTCGACCTGGCCGTGCTCAACGTCGATTCCAGGCAGCTGTACCGCGGCATGGATGTGGGCACCGCCAAGCCCACGGCGGCCCAACGCCAGGCGGCGCGCCATGAACTGCTCGATCTGCGCGACCCCGACCAACCGATCAACCTGCAGGAGTTCTGCCAGATCGCCAGCGCCGCGATCGCCGCCGAGCACCTGCGGCCGCGGCCGCAGGGCCCGATGGCGCTGCTGGCCGGAGGCACGGGCCTGTATCTCAAGGCCCTGACCCAGGGCATGGCACCGCCCGCTGTGGCACCACAACCGGGGCTGCGGCAGCAACTGAGCGAGCTGGGCCAACCGATCTGCCACCAGCTGTTGCAGCAGGCCGATCCCGAGGCCGCCGCGCGGATCGCCGCCGCCGATGCGGTGCGCACCCAACGGGCCCTCGAAGTCATCTATGCCACGGGGCGGCCGCTGAGCGGCCAGCAGAGCAGCACGCCACCCCCCTGGCGGGTGGTGGAGCTGGGCTTGAACCCGCCCGATCTGGTGCGGCGAATCGAACAGCGCACACGGGCGCTGTATGCCGGCGGACTGCTCGAGGAAACCGCCGGGTTAATGGAGCGCTACGGAGCGGAGCTGGCGCTGCTGGGCACCATCGGCTACGACGAAGCGCGGCGCCACCTGCAGGGCCAGATCAGCCTGGAGGAGGCGATCGCCACCACCAGCCAGCGCACTCGGCAGTACGCCAAACGCCAACGCACCTGGTTCAGGCGCCAGCATCAGCCCCACTGGCTCGAGGGCTCCAATCTGCAGCAGCTGCTCGATCAGGCCTTGCTTGTGGTGGGACGCGTCCTAGGGTGAGGTGTTCCAGTTCCCAGACCTGAACGGCTCCCGTCCGCCTGAATGCCTCCTCGTCCCCGTTTTGACCGCCGTGCTCCTGTTCGGGAGCTGCCCAACATCAACGAGCGCATCAGCTACCCCAATCTGCGGGTGGTTGACGCCGACGGCAGCCAGCTCGGGGTGATCACAAGGGAGGCCGCCCTGGAGGTCGCCAAAGAGCGTGAGCTCGATCTGGTGCTGGTGAGCGAAAAAGCCGATCCACCGGTCTGCCGGATCATGGATTACGGCAAATACAAATTCGAGCAGGAAAAGAAGGCCAAGGAGGCCAAGAAGAAGTCGCACCAGACCGAAGTCAAGGAGGTCAAGATGCGCTACAAGATCGATCAGCACGACTACGACGTGCGCATCGGTCAGGCCGTGCGTTTCCTCAAGGCAGGCGACAAAGTCAAGTGCACCGTGATCTTCCGCGGTCGCGAAATTCAGCACACCGCCCTGGCCGAAGTGCTGCTGATGCGCATGGCCAAGGATCTCGAAGAAAGCGCCGACATCCAGCAGCCGCCCAAACGGGAGGGGCGCAATATGATCATGTTCCTGAGCCCGCGCAAACAGGCAGCCGGCAAAGTCTCTGGCGACGGCAAGGGCAAGCCTGCCGAGCCGCGCAGCATCGACACCAAGGCCAGCAAGGAGCCCCGGGTGATCAAGGACAGTTCCGCAGCATCAGCCGACTGAGTCAGCCCCCAACAGACCCTGTTGCGCCGATTCAAGCCGGCTGGTTCAGCGACAGCGGTGCCAATGCGGCCAAAAGCAGGCTCCAGCCATGTTCGGCCGCACTGGGGTGAAAGTCGGCCCGGGCCTCGCACATGAAGCCATGGCCCGCTGCGGCGGCGATGTGCAGCTCGCGGCGGCGCTGCGATCCGGATGCAGCGAGGGCCGCTTCGATGGCCTCCAGCTCCTCGGGAGGCATCAGCGGGTCCCGTTCGCCGCAGATGCACAGCAGATCACCACTGATCTGCGGCACCAGCGCCAGGGTCGGCGGACCACCCCCGGGGCGAAAGCTGGCCACCCGCGCGCCGTAGACATCGACCGTGACGTCGACCTGGGGCAGCGTGGCCACCAGCAGGGCCAGATGGCCGCCGAAGCAGAAGCCCACGCATCCCACGGGCCGTCGCTCGAGCCCGCCTTGCTGCTGCAGCCAGGCGATGGCGCGGCCAGCGTCGCTCAACACCCCATCGGCGCTGATGGCGTCGCGATGCACCCGTC
>VGQR01000167.1 GCA_016882345.1 Cyanobacteria bacterium K_DeepCast_35m_m2_023 | reverse complement strand
CCACCGAGCAGCCGGAAGGATGTTTTCCGCATCAAGGAGGACGTCATCGAAATTGCAGAACAGAAGGAATCCCGCCATGCAGCGGTCACTGGACCGTATGTGTCACGCCACACCACCTTTGGTAGTGGTCGACACCATTTGAGCAACCGAGCACCGGTCCGACCGGTTCCGGCTCAATAGGGTGCCAATGCTGTAGCGGTGGCTACGCAATCGGCAATTGCCTCAGCAGAAATGTCTCGACCGCCTCGAGCCCCTCACCGCTGCGGATGTTGGTGAAGCACCAGGGACGGCCGCCGCGCATGTGCTCGGTATCGCGCTCCATCACCGCCAGGCTCGCCCCCACCAGCGGCGCCAGATCAATCTTGTTGATCACCAGCAGATCAGAGCGGGTGATGCCGGGCCCACCCTTGCGCGGGATCTTGTCGCCGGCGGCCACATCGATCACATAGATGCACAGGTCCACCAGCTCGGGGCTGAAGCTGGCGGCAAGGTTGTCACCGCCGCTCTCTACCAGCACCAGGTCGAGGTCGGGAAAGCTGGCCTCGAGCTCGGCCACCGCAGCGCGGTTGATCGAGCAGTCTTCGCGAATCGCCGTGTGGGGACAGCCGCCGGTTTCGACGCCACGGATGCGCTCGGGCTCGAGCGCGCCGGCACGGGTCAAGAACTGGGCATCCTCCTGGGTGTAGATGTCATTGGTGACCACAGCCAACTGCAGCCGATCGCGCAGACGCCGGCAGAGCGCTTCGACCAAGGCTGTCTTGCCCGAACCCACCGGCCCGGCCACGCCTACCCGCAGACGACTCATGACAGCGATGCCAGCGGCAACATCTGTTGCCATCCTGACCCGTAGGCAGGGCTAGGTGGTGCAGCAGCTGATCACGGGTCGACAACGGCGCCAGCTCGTCAACCAGCTGGATTTCACCAGCGTCGGCCTGGCCGCCCTGGTGGGGGCGGTCATCAGCCTGGGGCTGATCCAGTTGCTGGCGAGCCCCCTGGAACAGGTGGCGTCCGTCAACATCCAGATGCTGGCCGTGCAGACCACGCTGCTGGTGATGCCACTGCTGGTGAGCCTGTTGCTGCTGCTGCGGGACGGAGGGGTGATGGTGATCCAGGGAGCGCTGCTGGCCCACCGCAACCCGCGCCTGCTTGTGAAGCTCTGGCTGCTGCAGGCCGGCCCCCTGGCGCTCACGGCGTTGGTGCTGGGGCTGTACATGCTGGCGGCCGCCCTGGTCGCGGCCACCCTGACCCGTCCGGAGCTGGACAACGTCAACGAGCTGCAGACCCTGCTGGGCAGTCTGGATCCCTTGCACTTTGGTCTGTCGCTGCTCAAAACGGCTGTCTTTGCCGCCATGACGCTGTGGATCACCCTGCAACAGGGCGCCCGCTGCCAGGGGCGCAAGGTCCGCTCGATGGCGGCCCTGTCGCGGTCCATCTGCCTGACGATGGCGGTGTTGCTGGGCCTCGATCTGGCCTGGGTTCTGAGCCTTGACCCCCTGCTGAACCCGCGGTGAGCAGCAAACCCCTCAACCAAGCCGAGCTGCTGAGTTGGCGGGGTCACCGCCGCCGGCTCAACGGGCTCAACCTCGAGAGCTGGGTGCTGCTGCTGGGCGCGGCAACGCTGCTGTCGATCGCCGTTGCCGGCATCGGCAACCCGCGCAACTGGTGGGTCCGCAATCTCGAGCTGACCCTCAACACCCACAGCGCCGCGGGGTTGATCCCCGGCATGCCCGTCAAGATCGCCGGCTATCCGGTGGGGATGGTCAAGCAGGTTCAACTGCTCGACAGCGGCCGGGTGATGGTGACCCTGCAGGTTGCAGCCAGCCGCGCCCACCTGATCGGCCCCCGCAGCTTCGCCGCCCTAGGACAGGACAACCTGCTGAGCAAGGCCTACATCAACATCGAGGCCGATCCGCGCGGGGGATCCCGGCGCGCTGGCCAGGAGGGGCGGCCCAGCCAGCTGAGCTTCAGGCCGACCGCCAGCATCCCGTTGCTGCTCAACGAGCTGGCCAACAGCCGGCTGACGCTGCAACAGGGCATCAAGGGCGCTGCCGAGCTGGTGCAGAGACGGCTGCCGCGCAGCCTCGATCAGCTCGATCGCACCCTGCAGGGTGGGCAACAACTCACCACCACCCTCGAGCGGGACCTGGGCGGCAAGGCATCGACGATCAGCAGCGAACTGGGGTCCACCACCAGCACCATCAACCAGACCCTGAACCAGCTGCAGGGCACCCTGCTGCAGGTGCAGGCGCTGGCCAGCAGCAGCAACAGCCTGCTGCAGAAGCTCAACCGCAGCTGGTTGATCCGGTTGCTGGAGCCGGCTCCAGCAACCGATCAGCCCGCGGGCGAGGCCAACCGCAATCCGGGCGGCCAGCCCTGATCGGCTCAACTGCGAAACAGGCGCGAGTAGAGCTCGGCGTGCTGCAACTGGGCCAGCCCAGCCCCCACCCCCGAGGTCCAGAGGCTGCGGGGATCGGCGGCGGCCAACTGCCGGGCCCGCTGATCGATCAGGGGCGCCAGCCGCAACTGCAACCGCTGCCCCTCGGTGGGCCCCAAGGGAATCAGCCGCACGGCCGCACTGATCTGATTGCTCACCCAGCCATAGAGATAGGCCAGCTCCAGCTGGGACGGGCCGATGGCCAGGCACACCCCGGCCCAGGCAAAGGCGGCCGGCCACGACAACGGCGGCAGGGGCTGGGCGGCGGGCAGCAACGGCCCCCGCAGATCGGCCAGCAGCGCCAGCAGCGAACCACCCATCTGCCGCTGTTGGGCCCTGACTTCGGGCGCCTCGCGCTGAACCTGCAACCAGCGATCGAGGTCGAGAACGGCGGCAGCGGCCGTGGCATCGCCGTTGCGCCAGGCGCGGATCTGCTGGCAGAGCTCGTCCAGGGCTGCCGCTTCGATCGCCACAGCGCCGCGCTGCAATTCGGCTTTGAGCCACTGCTGCAGGGCCGTGGCATCGCCGAGCTGACCGCTCTGCTGCAGCACCTCGAGCCCCTCGGAGTAGCTGAACGCCCCCACCGGCAGGGCCGGACTGACGAGCTGCAACAGGTGCAGCAGGGCCGGCTCAGTGATGGTCATGGCCATGGCCGCCGCCGTAGGCCCCGGCCTCCGGCTGAAACGGGCCGTCGATCGCCTCGACCTGCAGGCCGCGCTGCTGCAACAGCTCGAGCAGCACGCTGTCGTGCTGCAGCAGCAGGTGATCGCTGTGCAGTTCGAGGGCGACGTGGCGGTTGCCCAGGTGATAGGCGGCCTGCAGCAGGTCCAGGGGCCCGGATGCCCTGACCCGCAACAGGCTCTCGCAGGCGGCCTGAACCTGGACCGCCTGGCGACGATCGGCGCACAGCAACCATTCACCCGGCTGCAGCGCGGTGCCACGGGGCAACTGCAGCAGCAGATCCTGGCCGCAATCGCTGCGGCGATGGCCCCGCAGGCTGGTGCGCTGATCGGCGCTGAGGCTGAGCTGCAGACGCTGCTGCACCCCAACCGGCAAGGGCTCAGCCGCCGCCCAACGATCGACCAGCAACACAGGGGTCACTGCAGCAGAGTGGAGGTGCACCTGCAGGATCGCACTGGACAGCTGGCGAGGCCACGCGACGCTGCGCTTCGAACGCCGCGGTGAGCGCACGGTTCACCACGGCGGCACCAGCGCGCCACTCAAGCTGCAACGGGCGTTTCATCACCCCGGCGGGCATTGCGAGCTGCCGTTGTTGCACACGGCCGGCGGCCTGGTGGGGGGCGACTGGCTCGAGCTTCAGATCACGGCCGCCCAGGGCAGCCGCGCCCTGATGACCACGGCCGCCGCCCAAAAGGCCTACGGCAGCATCGGCCGCTCACGCCTGCACCCTGCAGGCCAGTGGGCCCGCCAGACCATGGCGCTGCAGCTCGAATCGGGCAGCAGCTTCGAATGGCTGCCCCAGGAGCTGGTGCTCTATGCCGGCGCCCTGGTCGAGCAGCACCTGCAGGTGCAACTGCCCAGCGATGCCGGTTGTCTGGTGGTCGACGTGGTACGGCTGGGGCGCAGCGCCGCCGGCGAAGGGCTGGGGGCCGGCTGCTGGCGCTCAGCGCTGGAGATCTGCCGCGACGACGCTGGCACCCGGCGCTGGGAGCTGGTGGATCGGCTCGAGCTTGGCGGCGACGCCCTCGATGGCCGCCATGGCATGGCGGGCGAACCGGTGTTCGGCTCCCTGGTCTGGGCTGCCCCGCTGCGGCTGGATCCGTCAGCGCTGCAGGCGCTGCTGAGCCAGTGTCGCCAGGACCGCCACGGCCTGAGAGGAACGATGGCCTGCGGTGCCCTCGATCAGGGCTTGATCGCGCGCTACCGCGGCGACTCGACCCAGGCCGCCCGGTTCTGGTTCAGCCGCATCTGGGCGCGGCTGCGCGCCGCCGCGGCCCTGGCCCCGCCCGTGCTGCCACGGCTGTGGCCCTTTCAGGAAGAGCCCTGGAGCCCCGCCCCGGTTCACGATGGACCCTGCGATGCTCCGACTGCTGCCACAGTGAAGCCATGCACCTGACTCCGCAGGAAAAGGACAAGCTGCTGATCGTCACGGCAGCGCTGCTGGCCGAACGCCGCCTCAACCGGGGGCTCAGGCTCAACCACCCGGAGGCCGTGGCCTGGTTGAGCTTCCAGGTGCTCGAGGGCGCCCGCGACGGCAAGAGCGTGGCCGACCTGATGGCCGAGGGCAGCAGCTGGCTCAACCGCGACCAGGTGATGGACGGGGTCGCCGAGCTGGTGCACGAGGTGCAGATCGAGGCGGTCTTCCCCGATGGCACCAAGCTGGTGACCCTGCACGACCCGATTCGCTGAGCGCCAGACCTTCTGCAACGACCTGTGATGCCCCCCCTGATTCCCGGCGAACTGCTGCCTGAGGACGGCGAGCTCGAACTCAACGCCGGCCGGCCCGTCACCACCCTGATGGTGTCGAACACCGGCGATCGGCCGGTGCAGGTGGGCTCGCACTTTCACTTCTTTGAGGCCAATGCGGCGCTGAACTTCGATCGCGACGCCGCTCGCGGCCTGCGGCTGGACATTCCGGCAGGCACGGCGATCCGCTTTGAGCCGGGCGACAGCCGGGCGGTGCAGCTGGTGCCGTTCGCCGGCAGCCGCCGGGTGTTCGGCTTCAACGGCCTGGTGAACGGCCCCCTCGACTGAG
>VGQR01000166.1 GCA_016882345.1 Cyanobacteria bacterium K_DeepCast_35m_m2_023 | reverse complement strand
GGCACGCTGGATCATCTCGCGGGTGCGGGCCTCACTGGCCCCCACCAGACCGGCGAACAGGCGACCCACATCCAGTCGCAGCAGCGGCATGCCCCAGGTGTGGGCGATCGCTTTGGCGGTGAGCGATTTGCCCGTTCCCTGGGGCCCCACCAACAGCACGCCGCGTGGCAGGGGCAATCCATAGGCCTGGGCTTCATCGCTAAATGCCATGTGGCGCTGCTCAAGCCAATGCTTGAGGGCCTCCAGGCCGCCGATGTCGGCGGTGGTGGCCTCGCTGGGGCAGTACTCGAGTAGGGCGCTGCGGGCGATCACCTGGCGTTTTTCTTCGAGCACCTCGGCCAGATCGGCCTCACCCAACTGTCCGCGTCGGGCCAGGGCGCGGGCCGCGATCTGGCGCACCCGCTGTTCGCTGAGGCCGTGGCAGGCGGCCGTCAGCTGCTCGAGCACCACCGGTTCGATCGGCTGTCCCACCGCCTGGGCAATGCTGCGCAGCAAGGTGCTGATCTCGGCAGCCTCCGGAAGCGGCAGATCCAGCACGGTGATGCAGTCGTCGAGCTCGAGCGGCAGCTGCCACTCGGGGGCCGTGATCACGATCGTGCGCGGCTGCTGCTGCAGGCTCACGGCCAGGTTGCGCAAACGCCGGCATATGCCGGCATCGTCGCAATAACGGTGAAAATCGCGCAGCAACAAAATGGCGCCGGTCTCGCCCGGCAGGCCATCCAGGGCCGCCAGGGCCGCCAGCGGGTTGCGGGCTGCTTCGGCCGCCCGGTTGGGCGCACCGCTGAGACCCTCAATGAAATCCCAGCGCAGCAGACTGCGGCCGTCGAGGCGTCGGGCCGCCTGCTCGAGCAACGATTCGACCCGCTGTTCTTCGAAGCTGCGGATCCAGAGGATCGGGGTCCTTGCCCGGATCAGCAGATCGAGCTGGTCGCTCCAGGCTTGGTTCATGACTCAGGGCTGGAGGGCCTTGAGCGCCGCCCAGCGTGGATCGATCGGGGCTTCGGCCGTGCCCCAACTGGCCGGCCCTGGGCACTGGCGACCGCAACGGTTGACCAGCGGCAGCTGCAGGCTGAGCTGCTCAAAAATCCAGCGCTCGGGATCAAAGGTGCCGGCCGGGTCCAACTGATCGCTGATGCCGTCGGCGTCGTAGTCGAGCGCTTCGCTGAGATCCTCCGACGACGTGCCCAGGCCAATGCGGTCGCACACCTTGAGGGCAAGCCGCTGCTCGTAGGTGCGCAGACAGCGGTCGCAGCACAGGCGGATCGCTGTCTCGGCCTGCCCATCGACCCGCAACAGCGGCCCCTCGATCGTCAGCTGCACTGACCCGCTCACCGGACGAACGGTGTCCATCCCAGCGATTGGCTGGTCGAAATCCCAGCGTTGCGGCTGGGAAGCGGCCATCAGCTCCTGAATCGCGATCGGAGTGAGCAAAGCCACCATCGGGATCTCGGCTAGGGAGGAGATTATTTCTTGCCCTTGGGCTCAAACGGGAGGCGTTCTGCACTGACGGCAGAACCACCGGCGGTGGCCAGCTTTTGCTGGGACAACTGCTGATCGAGAATCTGCTGCAAGTTATCGGGCAACGCCTCACGGCCCAACAGGAAGGTTTGGGCCGCCTGGAAGATGTTGGCCACGACCATGTAGAGGAGCACGCCAGCCGGCAGTGGAAAGAACAGGAACATGCCCGTGATCATGACGGGGGTGATCTTGTTGGCGGTCGACTGCTGGGGGTTCGGCGGCATGCCGATGCCCGACAGGATCTGGCTGGCAAACAGGCTGATGCCAAAGCCAGCCACCAGGATGGCAATGTCCCAGTTGACCTGTCCGTCGGTCATGAAGCCCGCCTGACCCAGGGCCTTGATGAACAGGAAGCCACTGCGGGCCGCCAGGCCGGGGATCTTGGCTTCGACCGTGGCATCGCCAGCGCTCAGGGCCTTGATCGTGCCATTGGCATCAACGCTGACCACGCCCTCACCTTTGGTGACAGACCAGCTGGGCGTGAAGGCGTCACCATGGTCAATGCCGCTGAGCAGCGAGGCAAAACTGTCACCGTCTTTGGTGTGGAGATTGACCTGGGTTGATTCACCCACACCGAGCTTGGTGCCGCCCTCGAGGCTGGCGATCACCGGCACGTGATTGGTCTCGGTCACAAAGATCGAGTGGCTGGGGCTTTTGAAGGGCTTGGGTTCCACAGCGGCAATCTGTTCGGCCGGCAACACCTTGAGGTTGATGGTGTACGGCACGTCAGCAAACGGTGAACCGCGCAGCGTGGCAAACAGGGCAAACAGGATCGGCATCTGCACCAGCAAGGGTAGGCAGCCGGCCAGAGGGCTGCCGAATTCCTGCATCAGCTTGCCGAGCTCCTCCTGCTGCTTCTGGGGGTTGCTGGCGTACTTGCTTTTGATCTCAGCCTGACGCTTCTGCATCACGGGCTGGGCAATGCGCATGCGCCTGGCATTGCGGATCGATCCGGCGCTGAGGGGGAACAGCGCCAGGCGAATCACCACGGTGAGCGCGATGATTGCCAGCCCGTAGCTGGGCACCAATCCATAGAAGAAATCGAGGATGGGCAGCAGCAGGTTGTCGGAGATGTAGCCGATCACGGCAGAAGAAGTGCTGGGAGAACGGTGAGGTGGAGCTCAGTGTGGCGGATCAGGCCGCCATTCCCTTGGGTGCGGCGGGTTTGGCCCGTAGCCGCTCATTGATGTAGGTCTCAACCTCGCGAAACCGCGGCAGCGAACGCATCTCGAGGCGGGCTCCATCGCTGAGCACCAACACCATGTCACCCCAGGCGCCAAAACCGCGAGGGACGCAGCGCACTTCTCGGATCTGGCTGTACACCACCTGGGTCCGGTCGCGGCCCATCCAGCCACCGTTGACTTCAATGCGACGGCTGGTGATGCGAAACCGCAGCCACAGGGCGCGAACGATGGCCCCGACCGCGAACGGGATGCCGATCAAGGTCAGGCCCAGCAGCAGGTTGAACAACAGATCGCCGCGGGCAGGACCGCCTTCGTAAAACACGGATTCGTCCACTTTGACCCGAACCGCAGAGATGTCCTGGAGTGGCTCCTGACTCATGGCAGTAGACCCGCTTTGCTAAGAAGATGACGGCATTCTCCCAGCAGCCGCTCGCGATCCCACTCGGCGCTGCCAGGTTTGAGACTGAACATGAGCCAGAGGTTGGGCAGCCCGGGATTGAACGAGGCTTGCCGCAGGCTTTCGTGCAGCTGCCTGCGCAGACGGTTGCGCTGCACGGCACGTTTGTGAACTTTGCTGCTGACGACGACGCCACAGCGCCAGGGGCTGGGAGGGTCCTGCGAGAGGGGCAGCCGTTCAGCGTCCGCTGACAACCACCGCAGGACCATGGCGGTCCCATGAACCGCTTTACCCCGTCGATACAGGGCATCGAACAGACGCTGCCCCCGCAACCGGTGGCGCTGGGGCAAGGCCAAGGTTCAAACGGCCAGGCGGGCGCGGCCGCGACGGCGACGAGCCTTGATCACGCGACGGCCGGTGTGGGTGCGCATGCGCACGCGAAAACCGGAGACCCGCTTGCGCTTGCGGCTGGTTCCTTCGAGAGTGCGCTTGGTCATCGGTGTGTGTGCTGACGCGGCCAGTGGGCCAATTTACCAGGCAGGGTTCAGTTGAAATTGGGATCGATCTGAATGAGCCAACTGCCCAGATAGCCCGCCATCGGCACGTCGCCAGGGGCCTGGGCCAGGGCGTTGAACTGGTACATGCCGATGTTGAACGGATTGAAGATGTTCATGTACACACCGATCGTGCCCTTATCGGAAACGGGCGTGTCTGGGAAGATCTCAATCGCCTGGCCATCCTTAGCGATTTCAATCGTGGCAGGAATCTCTTCGAGGCAGCGGGTGCGCGACAACATCCCACCTTCAGACATCTTGCAGAGCTTGACCCGCTTGGGATCAATCGTCACATCGAAGGAGGGTGGGATGGTGACGCTCAATTTCAGGATCGCTGTCTTGCGGTCCTTGGGTTTGAGGATCAGGTAGTACTCGGATCGCTTCAGACGGGACGTATCCGTCATGAAGTAGTAGAGCTTGCGGTAATCGCGGGTGTTATCCCAGCGAAATTCCATCAGGCCGGGGGTGCCCTGGGCTCGCAGGGGGGCCTGATCCAGCAGATCGACGGCCGCTGTGGTCAGCACCGTGGTGGCCAGGGCTGCAGCGAACGCCGATCCGAGCCTGGCGGCGCGGCTGCGGCCCCGCAATGAATGGCGCAACATCTGGGAGCTGAGGGAATGTCTTAATTCTTGGTCGCTAGCCGCTGGAGGCGGTAGCGGCAGTGGTCGGCCCGCCAGCTGGCGCTGATCCTCAACGGGCCCGATCGGGCCGCAGTGCTGCAGCGTCACGCAGGTAGGGATGCACCAGCTGCTGCGAACGATCCAGCCAGGCGTGGGCCATCAGGCGTATGCAGCGGGGCAGGTCCCCCTGCACGGCCATCTGCTGGCAGTCGAGCAGGGCCACCCCATCCCAGCCGGGCAGGCGCCGGGCGATCGCAGCCGGAAAACAGGCATCGAGATCGGCTGTGACCGAAAAGGTCACCGACACCAACTGATCGGCGTTCAAGGTGTTGCGCTGCATCAGGGCCATAACCAGCTCTTCGACCGCCTCAGCGATGGCGGCCGCGGTGTTGGCGCTGGCGGTGGTCGCCCCGCGCAGGGCCCGCAGTTGCTCGGTCATGGGCGATACAGCCACAGGGGTTGGCCGCTCCAGGCGAGCTCGAGGCTGAGCAGCTGAATCAACGACCCGAGCAAGGCGCTGCCCGGCAGAACGGAACCCAGCCGCTTGGGCGGTCGGCCAAAGGTCACGGGGCGAGTCTTGTCGGGGTCGAGACCCGCCAGCTCAGCGCTCAGGCGACGGGCGGTCTCTTCGTCGCCGAGCTGATCAACCAGGCCCAGGTCCCGGGCCTGCGAGCCGGTGAACACGCGTCCATCGGCAAAGCCCCGAACCACTTCTTCATCGAGCTGGCGCCCCTCGGCGACGGCGGCCACAAACTGGCCGTAGCTGGCATCGATCAGCTCTTGCAGCAGCTGGCGTTCGGCCTCGCTGAGGGCGCGATCGGGGGACAGAATGTCTTTGTAGAGACCGCTTTTCACGGTTTCGAACTGAATGCCGATCCGCTCGAGCAGCCGAGACAGGTTGTTGCCCCGCAGGATC
>VGQR01000165.1 GCA_016882345.1 Cyanobacteria bacterium K_DeepCast_35m_m2_023 | reverse complement strand
GGCACCGGCAACAGCTCGCGCAGCAACTGGGCATAGGTGATGTTGACGCCCACCGTGGCGTTGAGGCGGTTCACCAGGGCAGCGATCAGCTTCTCCTGGGTGTTGGAGAGATCCAGTTCATCGGAGAGACCGCTCCTGTAGCGCAGGCGCACATCGCGAAACGCCTCGAGGGCGGCCGCCAGACCGCGACGCGCCGACGCCAACTTGGCCAGGCTGGCTTCGTGGTTGAAAAAGGACTGCTCCAGCCGCAGGCGAATGTCGTTGCGCTTGGCGGCATAGGTCTGGGCTTCGGCGGCCGAGCGCCGATCGAAGGCCCGCGCCTCGGCGGCGGTGGTGCCGGCATCAAACAGCAGCCAGCGCACGGTGAGCCCCACCGACCAGCTGTAACCGTTGCTGTTGGTCACCGGCACCAGGGCGCTGCCGCAGCAACCGCCATTGCTGACCGTGGCATCAAATTGATTGGTGTTGCTGCCGGTACCGCCGCCCGAAGCAAACAGCGACAGCTTGGGCAGCAGGCCCGCGGCCGCCGCGTCGCGGTTGCGCGCCAGGGCCTCGCGCACCGCCAAGATCGACTCCAGCTCGGGGTTGCCGGCATAGGCCGCCAGCAGGGTCTGGTCGAGATCCAGGGGCCAGCGGGGCTGGAGCGTGATCGGATCGCTCGCCTCGGGGGTCAGGTCCGGCGGCAGGTTGAGCAGCACCGCCAGCTGGCGTCGGGCGACGAACCGGTCGGCCAGGGCCTGGATCAGTTGCTCCTGGTCGCTGGCTTCGATGGCGCGCCGGCGCAGCACATCGAGCCGCGGCACCAACCCAGCGATCTTGAGATCGAGAGCGTCTTGCAGGATCAGCAGGTCGTTGCGCACGGCCGCATCGCGGATGCGCACCGTTTGATCGGCCTGCTGCAGCTTGTAGTAAGCCTCACTGACCTGCAGCTGCAGGCTGCGCAGGTTGGCGGCATAGGTGTTGCGGGCGCTGCGCAGCTGGGCGCGGGCCGCCTGAACTTTCGGTGTGCGGGCAAAATCGATCAGGGCGTAGTTGAGCTCCAGGCCGGCCTGGAACTGGTTCTGCGACTCATTGAGATAGGCGCCGCCGCCGCTGGGCACATAAAAGGCCCCGGCCGTGGCCGGTCCGGCGGGGGTCGCCAGGCCGTTGGGCGCAAACTGTGGTCCAAAGCCCAGGCTGCCATTGCCCACCGGAGCCCCCAGTCAGGTGCCGCTCTGGCCACTGCTGCCGCTGGCCACGGCGCTGACCGTGGGCCACCAGGCCCCCAGGGCCGCCTGCAGGCTGGCGAGGGACGCGGCCACCTGCTCGCGCTGGGTCTGCAGGGTGGCGCTGCCGGCGAAAGCGATCGCCAGGGCTTGCTGCAGGCCCAAACCCTGGACGCCCTGGTCCTTGAGCTGGGCAGGGGCGGGGAGCTGCAGGGGCGGTGCCGGCGCCGCCTCGGCTGGGGTCAACGTGCGCTGGGGGGCCTGATTGGCCCGCAGCAAGGCGGGCGGCAGGGGCAGGGCCTCAAGGGTTGGGGCAGGGTCCCGCTGGGGATCGTCGGGCAGCAGCCGATCGAGCGTTTTCAGCTCAGCATCGAGTTGCTTCCAGCTGCGCTGAAGGCGCTGAAGCTCGGCCCCCTCCTGGGCCAGCGCCCGACCCGCGCTGATGCTCTCGGTCAGTGGCGCCAGCAGGGGGAGGCCCAGCCACGTGACAGCGCACAGCACGCGGCCAACCGTGACCCGGTGCCCCGGTCGAGCGCGCAGCACACGATCACCCGTCACAGGCTTCAGTATCCAAGCCGCGTCGGGTTCTGGCAAGAATCCCGGTGCCGCTTGCGCTCACCTGTCCTGCTGACGCAGGGCCATCCAGGCGCTTTCGGTCGTGTTGAGTGCACGCACCATATTGGCCCCGAGCATCAGGCGGCCCGCCAGACGCTGCAGCCGTTCGAGCGGGACCGCCTCGAGCCCCGGGGCTGAGACGTGCTGCTGCAGGTTCAGCCAGGCCGGGGGCGCAGCCCAAGGCAGGTCTGGCAACGGCGGCACGCTGCTGCCACGGGCGTTGGCGCAACAGTCAGCCCAGAGCTGCAGGCGCTCGGCCACCGACCGCAGCAAGGCCTGTTCGGCGTCGTGCAGCTCAGCCAACGGGTCCTGCTCACGGTCGACGGCCGGACGGCGGCGGCGACCATCGAGGGCCCGCAACAGCAAGGACAGCCCCTGCTCGACCTGCTCGACCCAGCGGTAGTAGGGGTGGTCGCGGGAGCGTAACCCGAGCTCCTCGAGCAACTGGGGTTTGAGCTCCCGCAACGCCACCAACAGGCTGCGCAGGTGCTGCATCCGCGCCCCATCGCAGGCGATGCCGTCGGCCTGGGCCTGCAGGGTCTGGGCCAACGGCTCCAGGGCGCGCCGAACCCGCTCGCGGCAGGTTTCCACCGCCCGGGCCGGCCACAGGACCCGCAAGGCCAGCAGCATCGCCAACACGCCCACCACGGTCCAGAACAAGCGCAGGGGCAGCCAGCGATCGAGCTGACGCTCGTGCACCAGCCAGCCCATCACCACGATCAGCCCACCGACCTTGTAGCCGGCACGAAACCCGAGCGCGCCGCCAATCAACCGCAGCAACCCCAGGTTGACCGCCAACGCCAGCGGCAGGGGCAGTTGAACCAGACCCGCCAGGCCCACCACCAGCACCAACGAGCCGAGCACCGTGCCCAGCAGGCGTTGGCGCCCGAGGCTGAGCGAACCACCAAAGCTGCCGGCGCCCACGGCCAGCACGGCCAGGGGGGCGTAATAGAAAAACGGCAGCCCGGTGATGGCGCCAAAGCCATTCACCAAGCCCGCCACCAGGGCCAGGCGCAGATCGGCCTTCGACAGCAAGCTGGGAGCAGAACCCGCACGGTTGAGCGCCATCGCTCAATCCAGCTCCAGGCGCTGGCGCAGACGGATCAGGCTGGCCAGGATCCGTTGCAATGGCTCCTGCTCCTCAGCCAACGAGAGCACGGCCAGCAGCGGCAGGGCCGCATCGCGCGCCCGCTGGGCCCAGAGCGCCGCCGAGCCAGGAGGCAACGGGGCGGCCAGCGCGGGGTTGGCCAGTGACGCCGCCAGACCCTCAAGCCCCTGCAGCAGCACCGCGCAACCTTCGGGACCCACCGGCAGGGCCAGCAACTGGAGCTCCCACTGCTGCCAGTGGTGCAACGCTTCTTGCCAGAGCGCGTGCCGTTGGCTCCAATGCTGACGTTGGAGCAGCTGCTGACGCGGCCCACTCTGTTCTTGGGCCAGGCGTTGGCCCATGGTTTGCAGCTGCTGGGTGATCCAGGCCGGAGGCAATGGCTCGGGCCTGGCGCTGTGGCCCTGCAACCAGTGGCGCTGCAACGCCAGCTGCTTGGCCAGGGTGGTCAACAGACCGTGCTCGGCAGCCTGCAGCTCGGCCAGACCCGAGCGCGGCCAAAACAGCAGGCTCACCCCCACAGCCACCACGTAACCGACCGCTGTGTCGAGGGCTCGATTGAACACGTAGTTCCAATTGAGCGCCGCATGGGTGGGTTGCATCATAAACATCACGCTGACCAGCCCCGCCGTGCTCAGGGCGTTTTGCCAGCCAAAGCAACGCAGGACCGGAACCATCAGCAGAAACGACACCATCACCCCTGCAGCTCCCTGCAGGATGGTGTGAACCAGAAACGTGATCAGCCCACCGACAACGGTGCCCAAAATGCGACCGGTGGCGGCCTTGACCGTCTTGGCGTCGTTGTCATCCACAACGATCAGCACCGCCAACAGCGGGTACCACAGAAATTCAATGCGGCTGCAAGCCAGTCCAAGAGCGGCAGTGATGAACACCGCCGTGGACAGCTTGGCCACGTTGCGCAGCAGCTGCGGCTCTGCCCGCCCCAAGGGGATCCTTCCCAGCCCCGGTAGCCTATGGCGTGCCTCCTGGCGCGACAAGCCATGGTGCTCTCCCCAGACCTGAAGTTGTTGCTGCGCCTGGGCACGGCTGTGCTGTGCGGCATGGTGGTGGGTCTGAACCGTGCCCATCACGGCGGCACCCCCCACCCCAACCGTCTGCGGGTGCATGTGTTGGTGGCCCTCAGCGCCTGCCTGATGGTGCTGGCCGCAGGCGATCACCCCGACGCCCGCAGCCGCACCATTCAAGGCGTGGCAACCGGTGTCGGTTTTCTCGGTGCTGGCGAGATCATGGGTCCAAACCGCGAGGTTGATCGCGGAACTCCCGAAGTCAGGGGCCTGACCAGCGCTGCCTCGATCTGGTTTTCGGCGGCTCTTGGGGTCACCGTTGCCGCTTCCTCACCGATGCTGGCGGCGACGGCGCTGGTGCTGGCGATGATCACCCTCACCAAACACAACAACCATCAATAAAGGAACTTGTAGCGGTCTGGATCGGGAGCCGCCCCTGGATCAGCCACGGTCATCTGGGGCCATTCGGCATCCCAGTAACTGATGCCATGGCGCATGAATGGCCGGCCGCCCAGCCGCTTGGTGTTGAGTTCGGTGGTGCCCATGGCGGTGATCAGACCGCCCAGCTCCATCGGCCCCAGATCGGTCTTGATGTCTTTGCCGGCGGCCGACAGCAGGGCGGGCAGCCGCACCAGATGCTCCGGGCGCGTGAGTTTGCGGAACAGGGCCTGCCAGGCGAGCTGCTGGCGCTCCAAGCGGCCGATGTCACCCAGTTCATCGTGACGAAAACGCAGAAAGCCCTCGAGATCGCGACCCTTGAGGTTCTGCAGACCAGGTTGCAGATCGATGTAGAGGCCTTGGCTGCGGTCGGTGTAATACAACCGCTTGGGCACATTGACCTCGATGCCGCCGAGCGCATCGGCCATGCGCCGAATCGCCCCCAGGTTGACCATCACATGGTGGGTGATCGGCCGGCCCAGCTTGCGTGACAACTCACGCTTGAGCAGATCGATGCCACCGATGGCGTAGAGCGCATTGATTTTGTTGGGGCCGTACCCCTCGGCCTCGATGTACGAATCCCGGGGCACCTGAATGATGCGGGTCACCCCGCCATCCACCCGCAGGGCTGCGATCACATCGGTGTTGCCCCCACCGACGTCGGTCCCCACCAGCAAGATGTCTTGATCGGCGACACCGCTCCAGGCGGCAAAGGGGTTGGTGACTGCCGTGTTCTGGGCTGCGCTGTGGCCGCTGAGCAGGTCCGACAGCGGCACGGCCAGCAGCAACCCACTGCTGAGACCCACCACAATCGCAGCCAGAAGCTTGGCGCGGCGGTGACG
>VGQR01000164.1 GCA_016882345.1 Cyanobacteria bacterium K_DeepCast_35m_m2_023 | reverse complement strand
ATCTATCTGTTCTTTGCCGGCTGGGCTGACCACCAGTACTTGCTCGTTGTTGTCGGTCTGGTCACATCTGTCGTCTCGATTTACTACTACATCTCAGTGATCAAGATGATGGTGGTCAAAGAATCCCAGGATGCCTCTGAGGTGGTCAAGGCCTATCCCGAGATTCACTGGAGTCTGCGCGGCATGCCGGCCCTGAGGGCAGCGCTTGTCGCCTGTGTCGTTGTGACGGCCGTGGGCGGCATCCTGTCCAACCCCCTGTTCACCTGGGCCGGCCAAGCGGTGAGCGGGACTCCGATGCTGCGTGAATCGATCGCTGCGGCTGCCCTGTTCCATCCCCTCGGCTGATCCACCGTGGTAGGCCTTGCTGCCCCCAGCCCCATTCACAACGGTCAGCCCAGTGACCCCCTGGGCTGCGTCGGCCACGGTCCGGTTGCCGAGCTCAACGAGGTGTGCAAGGTCTATGGCAGCGGCGATGCCCTGGTCCAGGCGCTGGATCACCTCAGCCTCACGGTGCAGCGGGGTGATTACCTCGCAGTGATGGGGGCCTCGGGTTCGGGCAAAAGCACAGCGATGAACATTCTTGGCTGCCTCGATCGCCCCAGCTCCGGCAGCTATCGCCTGAATGGAATTCCGGTCGAGACCCTCGACGACGACGCCCTAGCCGATCTGCGCAACCGTCAACTTGGGTTCGTCTTCCAGCAGTTTCACCTGCTGGCCCATCTGAGCGCCCTCGACAACGTGATCCTGCCGATGATCTATGCCGGGATCCCTGCCCAGGAGCGCCAGCAGCGGGCCCGTGCTGCCCTGACCCGGGTGGGCCTGGCCCAGCGTCTGGCCAACAAACCCAACCAGCTCTCGGGCGGTCAGCAGCAGCGGGTCGCCATCGCCCGCGCGATCATCAACAACCCGGCCCTGTTGCTGGCAGACGAACCGACCGGAGCGCTCGACTCGCGCACAACCGGCGAAGTGCTCGACATTTTCGATGATCTACACCGCAGCGGCATGACCGTGGTCATGGTCACCCACGAAGACGATGTGGCGGCCCGTGCTCAGAAGGTGATTCATTTCCGCGATGGGCGCATCGAGGCGGGTCGTCCGGCCGCTTGACGCGCCCTGCTGCTAGCACAGCGCCTCACGCAGCCGATCCATCAGCTCCGTGAGGGGCGCTCGAGCGCGCGCAGCAGTTCGCCCATCAGCAGGGCGATGGCATCGCTGCCGCGGGCGCCGCTGCCCGGATCCAGGTCCCCAGGATCGACGGCCACCCAACCGCCGCTGCCCGGCAGCCTCAGCTCAAAGTGCAGGTGGGGACCCGTGCTGAGCCCGGTGCTGCCGACGCGGCCGATCACGTCGCCCTGGCGCACCCGTTCACCAGGTTTGACGTACAACTCGCTGAGATGGCCGTACAGGGTGCGGCGCCTGGGCCGGTCGTGTTCGATCTCGATCGCCAGGCCGTAGCCCCCCGCCAGCCCGCTGCTGACGATCCGACCATGGAGCGCGGCCACCACCGGGGTGCCCTCGGGAGCCGCCAGGTCCTTGCCGGCGTGCAACAGCCAGTTGCTCAGGATCGGATGCAGGCGCCAGCCGAAGCTGCTGCTAGTGCTGGCCGCGCCAATCAGTGGAAACAGCAACCGGCTGTTGCCATTGCCCAGGATTGGTGCCGGCCGCGGCGTGATGGCAAAGACATCACTGAGCCGAAAATTGCCGCCAGCGCCCGCCAGCAGTGCCGAGACCGGCACCGTCAGCGGTGGCAATGGGCGCCCATCGGCCCCCAGGCGCTGGACAGCACCGCTGTCCCCCAACAGCCCGTCGCCGCGGCCGCCAAAGCGCCCACGCCAGCGCAGCACCACACCGGTGCGGCACTCTTGCGCCGACAGGGCACCGCTGCGGCAGGCCTGCTGGTGGGTGGGTACATCAAATGGCGTGGCGATGGCCCCATTGCGCAGGCGCACCCGCTCGGCCGGACTGACAACGCCTTGGCGCACCAGCTCATCGAGTGAGGCATCGAAGCTGCGCGGTGCCTGGTGCCGCAGCTGTTGCGGTTGTGGTCTCAGCGGCGTCGCCAGCGGTGGGTTTGCGTCGCTGGGCAACTGGGGCAGCACCGGTGTCGCGGCTGCCGGCATCTCTGTGGAACCTGGGGCCTGGGGTTGGGCGCTGTTGCCCCAGGCCAGTCCGGCGCCCAGCAGTGGTGCCACCAGCAGCGCCAGGCCAGCGCGCAGCGATCGGGCCTCGAACACAGACGAAGGGGCACGGCAATGCCCCGTCAATCTAGGTTTGCCGAAGTCAGGATTTTTGCCAGCCGGGTGTCGCGCCTGCTGCCCCCGGCTGGCGCGCCTCAGAGAGCGACGCTCCCGCGCTCACCGGTGCGAATCCGCACCACCTCGTCGACCGGGGTGATGAAGAGTTTGCCGTCGCCGATCTCGCCGGTGTGGGCGGCGCTGGTGATGGCTTGGATCGCCGCCTCGAGCTTGTCGTCGTTGACGACCACGGTGATGCTGGCCTTGGGGATGAAGTCGACGGTGAATTCATTGCCCCGGTAGCGCTCGACCTGGCCTTTTTGGCGTCCAAAGCCGCGCACCTCGCGCACGGTCATGCCGATCACCTCGATGGCGACCAGGGCGTCCTTGATGGCATCGACCTTGGCCGGCCGGACCACAGCTGTGATTTGTTTCATGGCGTAGTATTCCTCTTAGTAGGTCATTGGGTCGTAGGCCTCTTCGCCGTGGGCCACGAAGTCCAGGCCGCGTTCTTCCTGTTCGGGGCTCACCCGCAGGCCGCAGGTGGCGCCCGCGATCCAGAGAATGATCGCGGTGCCGATGCCCACGAAGCCATAGGAGATCAGCACCGCTTTGACGTGGGCCAAAAACAGGGCGCCGTTGCCTCCGGCTGCCAGGATCTCGGCCGATTTGGGGAAGTAGTCAGCGGGCACCAGCGCGGGTACCGCCAACGCACCGGTGAGCAGGGCACCGATCGTGCCCCCCACGCCGTGGACGGCGTAGGCATCGAGCGAATCATCGAACTGAATCGCCGCTTTGACCTGAACAGCGATGTAGCAGGATGCGGCAGTTGCCACGCCGATGATCAGGGCCTGGGGCATGTACACGAATCCGGCGGCGGGGGTGATGCCCACCAGCCCGGCCACGGCGCCGGTGGCTGCCCCTACAGCGGTGGGTTTGACGTCGCGGAACCACTCGATCAGGCACCAGGTCAGCATTGCCGCCAACGCTAACAGCGTTGTGGTTAGGAACGAGAAGCCTGCGCCCTTGGCCGCAAAGTAGCTGGCGCCGTTGAAGCCGAACCAGCCGAACCAGAGCAGGCCGGCCCCCAGCAGGATGAACGGCACGTTGTGGGGCGGGCGCTTGTTGCCGGGAAAGCCGCTGCGCGGTCCCACGATCGCGGTCGACACCAGAGCACCCACACCGGCGGCGATGTGGACCACGGTGCCGCCGGCGAAATCGATGGCGCCGATTTCACCAAAGGGCCCCAGATAGCCGCCACCCCAGACCATCTTGGCCATCGGGCAGTAGATGAACAGGCTCCACAGCAGCGAGAACCAGAACCAGGCCTTGAAATTGATGCGCTCCACCAGGGCGCCCGAGATCAGGGCCGGGGTGATGATCGCAAACATGCCCTGGAACAGGGCAAACGAACTGGCCGAGATGGCGAACCCATCGGCCAGGGGGGCATCGCCCAGTTCACCGCCGACGCCGTTGAGCCACATCTGACCCAGGCCGCCGATGAAGGGGCTGTTGAAGCCGGTGTCAAAGGCCAACGAGTAGCCGACGACCACCCACAACACCCCGATGAGCCCCATCAGGAAGAAGCTCATCATCATCGTGTTGAGCACGTTCTTGGCGCGGGTGAAACCGCCGTAGAAGAACGCCAGACCAGGGGTCATCAGCAGCACCAGGGCCGACCCCATCAGCATCAGCAGGGTGTCGGCACCATCGGTGGGCACCTTGGTCAGCGCAGCCTTGGCCGTGCCAGTCATGAGCGGCAGCAGGGCGGCACCGAAGGCCAGCAGCAGGACGGCGTAACGCCTCAGCTCAGGCTGCTGCACCTGGGCTAACACCTTGGTGCGAAACCGATCAAACACGGCCAGCGGTGAGGGGCCACCGCTCGCCAGGGGAACTTGGGCCATCGAGGACAACAACCTCAACTGGGTACACCTCACCTTCATGAGTCGTTGCGCCGTTTCTGGTAACAACCGACACGTCTTTACAGAACGTTGACTGGACGGCTCAGTTGGTTCACGAAGCGACAACAAAAAAACACCCACCAATTGGTGGGTGCTTGCAGGGTTGAAAGGGTTGAGGGGATGAAGACGTCGGGCCTTACTTCGCCGAGGCGAAGTCGGGATAGGCCTCCATGCCGTGCTCGCCGATGTCGAGACCTTCTTTTTCTTCGGTTTCGGTGACGCGGATGCCACCGAAGATGGCGCCGATGATCGACCAGACAATCCAGGAGGTCACGATCGAGAACAACGCGAAGGCCACCACGCCGACGATCTGAATGTACAGCTGGCTAAAGCTATGACCGGTCAGCAGGCCCTTGTCGGTGTTGAACAGACCCACGGCCAGAGTGGCCCAGATGCCGCAAGTGCCGTGGACTGAGAAAGCTCCAACCGGATCATCAATTTTGAGGTTGTCGATCATGGCAACAGAGAACACAACCAACCCACCGGCGATGAAACCGACCACCCAAGCGGCGGGCATTGAGAAGCCGTCGCAGCCGGCTGTCACACCAACCAGACCGGCCAGGATGCCGTTGATGGTCATGGTCAGGTCGGCTTTGCCGGGTCGTTTGTCCGGTCCGAAGCCTGGGAGTTGAGAGGCGAGGGTTCCGGAAATGCCGCCGGCGGCAGCGCCCAAGGTCGTGGTGACGGCGATGTCAGGCACTTCCGGGGCCATGGACAGCCAGGAGCCGGGGTTGAAGCCGTACCAACCAATCCAGAGGATCAGACAGCCCAGGGTCGCAATCGCGAGGTTGTGCCCCGGGATGGCTTGCGGCTTGTCATCGGAGTACTTGCCGATGCGGGGGCCGAGCAGCATGGTGCCGATCAGACCAGCCCACGCACCGAAGGAGTGTACCACGGTGGAACCGGCAAAGTCAATGAAGCCCAGTTTGTTGAGCCAACCTTCGCCAACGTTCCACTGCCAAGATCCGGAAATGGGGTAGAGAACCCCGACCAGAATCAGCGAGAAGATCACGAACGCGCCAAACTTGATGCGCTCAGCCACCAGG
>VGQR01000163.1 GCA_016882345.1 Cyanobacteria bacterium K_DeepCast_35m_m2_023 | reverse complement strand
CCTCGATCTGGCCGAGGCCGGCCAGGGCCTAGACCACCTCGAAACCCTGCTGCGCCAGCAGGGTTGGCAACTGAAGCGGCAGGACGGGCGTCTGGCGGCCCGCCGCGGTGTTCTAGGCCGTGTCGGGCCTCTGCTGGTTCACGCCGGCATGGTGGTGCTGATGCTGGGGGCGGCCTGGGGCAACTTGGGCGGCCAGCGGGTCGAACAGTTTCTGGCCCCAGGGCGCACCCTGGATCTGCTCGACAGCCGCGGCCGCAGCCAGCTCAATCTGGAGCTGGTGCACTTCGCCGTGCAGCGGGACCCGGCTGGACGGCCGGAGCAATTCAGCTCCGATCTCAAACTGCTGGCGGGCAGCGGACCAGCCACTGCCGACACCGACGCCCCGCAACCACCACCAGCGCTGCTCAAAGAGGCACAGATCAGCGTGAACCACCCGCTGCGCTACCGGGGCATCACGTTGTATCAGGCCGACTGGGCCCTGGCGGCGATCGACATCCAGCTCGGCCGCAGCCCCGTGCTGCAGCTGCCACTGCAGAGCTTTCCCCAATTGGGTGAACAGATCTGGGGCCTGGTGCTGCCGACCCGCCCCGACGGCAGCGATCCGGTGCTGCTGACCCTCAGCAGCGAAACCGGTCCCGTCGAGGTCTATGGGCCCGATGGCCAATCCCTGGGCCTGATCAGCGTGGGCGGCGACCCCCTCGAGGTGTCCGGTCTGCCGATCAGGGTGGCAGCGGTGCTGCCGGCCAGCGGCATCCTGCTCAAACGGGATCCCGGCGTGCCGTTGGTCTATGGCGGGTTTGCCCTGTTCCTGCTGGGTGGTGGGCTGAGCCTGATCGCCACCCGGCAGCTGTGGGCGATCGCTGAGGGGGACAACCTGCACGTGGCAGGCCTATGCAACCGCAACCTCACCGCCTTCGCCCGAGAGCTACCCGTGCTGCTGGCCGCCCTCTAGCAAGGCAAGCGGGTGCCGTGGCTTACCCGAACAACCGTGTGCACATTGCCGCGGGGATTGAAATCGGCTTCTAACTGCAACCACTGAGGATCGAGGGCGGCAACAAGGTCGTCGACGATGCGGTTGGTCACTTCCTCATGGGAGATGCTGCGGTCGCGATAGCTGTTGACGTAGAGCTTGATCGCCTTCAGTTCCACCACCCGCGGACCCGGCTGGTAGAGCAGTCGCAGCACAGCAAAATCTGGATAACCCGAAAACGGGCACTTGCAGGTGAACTCGGGCAGTTCGATCGCGATCTCGTAGGGGCGCGCAGGCTTTGGGTTTTCGAAACAGATGAGTTCTGCCTCGGCGATGGCCCTCTCGCCATAGAGGGGCGCCTGGGTCTGGGCGTTGGTCGTCACGGGAACCTGGATCCAGGGGCAACCTTAGGCAGCAGCCCAGCGACCATCGCCTAAAAAGCAGTAACAATGGCTACGGCTGCTTGGACCAGGCTCGGGTGAGATGGTCCCGTGCAGCTCACCGGGTGATTCCGATCACACGGCGGGCCACCCCCGAACGCTCCCCTTCACTGCCCGCGCAGCACCCATGAAAAAAATTGAGGCCATCATTCGCCCCTTCAAGCTTGAGGACGTCAAGATCGCCCTCGTCAACGCCGGCATTGTTGGCATGACCGTGAGCGAAGTGCGTGGCTTCGGGCGTCAAAAGGGTCAAGTGGAGCGCTACCGCGGTTCGGAATTCACCGTTGAGTTCCTGCAGAAACTCAAGCTCGAAATCGTTGTCGACGATGACAAGGTCGACACCGTCGTCGGCTCAATCCAGGAAGCTGCCCGCACCGGCGAAATCGGCGACGGCAAGATTTTTGTCAGCGCCATCGATTCGGTGATTCGCATCCGCACGGGCGAAGCTGGCAGCTCGGCCATCTGAGCCGCCACGGCCTGCACGACACAGGTTGGACTGGATCCCTTCAGTTCGCCAGCGTCAGCTCCACCAATTGCCGGATCCCCTCAACATGAAGGGGGGATCCGGTTTTGTGTTGGTCCTGCGATCCAGCCTCTGGCCCACCACAAAGCCACAGCAAATACTCGTGATTGCCGGCGGGCCCGGTGATCGGTGAGGCAATCAAACCGGCGGGCTGGAGCTGCAGTTCCGAGGCCGCCACAATCACGCGCTCAATGGCCTCTTGATGGGCACCCGGATCGCGCACCACCCCCCCCTTGCCGACCCGATCACGACCCACCTCGAACTGGGGTTTGACCAACACCACCAGCTCGCGGCGATCATCCGCCGTTGCCGCCGGCCGCAATAGCCGCAGCAGGGCGGGCAGCACCAGCGTCAGCGAAATGAAGGAGACATCTGCCACGGCCAAATCGGGCCAAGGGTCCTCAGGTCCGTAGAGCTGATCCGAGCTGAGATAGCGCAGATTGGTGCGCTCCTTGAGGACGACGCGGGGGTCGCTGCGCAAGCCCCAGGCTGTCTGGCCGTAGCCGACATCGATGCCATAGATCCGGCTGGCGCCCGCCTGCAGCAAACAATCACTGAAGCCACCGGTCGAGATCCCGCCGTCGAGGCAGACCCGTCCGGCCAGAGGAAGGCGAAAGGCCTCGAGTGCCGCTGCAAGCTTTTCGCCACCGCGCGAGACGAACCGAGGCTGCTGCTGAACCTGCAGGGGTGTTTCGGGACGCACCTCGCTGCCGGGTTTGTCGAGAACCTGATCACCGCTGCGCACCAGACCCGCACGAATCAGCTGTTGAGCCCGCTGGCGACTGTCCGCCAGGCCCCGGGCCACGAGCTCCAGATCCAGCCGCTGTTTGCGTGCCATCACCTCAGCCTGCAACACAGCGTTGCGTCCCGTCATTAATCCTCACAGGAAACGGAACAGATTCCGTCGAAGTTCAAGCCGGCACAAAAACCACCGGAGGATTGCGCAAACAACGGGACAACACCGTCGCCATGGCCATCAGGCGCTCCGAATCCAGCTCAAGCCCGCAGCACACCGCGCGCCGAAACCAGTCCCGTGGCATCACCAATGTGGTCGAGCTGCTGCTGCCAGGCAGCTTTGTCAAGCTGGTGAACCAACCGGATGATCTACCCCCGTTCCAGCTGATCCACTGCCATGGCGGCCGCTGCTGGGTGCGCCAGCAAGCCTGGGGCCAACTGGTTCACTGGGAGGTGCCTCACCGCCGGCTGACCAAGGCCAGCTGAGCGGGGCCAGTTCGGGCGCCCCATACATTGGTCTGGATGTGAGCCCCCGCGGCGGCCTTGATCGAGCGTTACACCCTGCCCGAGATGGGCAACCTCTGGAGCGAAGAGGCCAAGTTCCAGAGCTGGCTGGATGTGGAGATCGCCGCCACAGAGGCCAACTGCGAGCTGGGCCGGGTGCCCGCCGAAGCGGTGGCCACCATCAAGGAGAAGGCCCGCTTCTCGGTTGAGCGCATCCTCGAGATCGAGGCTGAGGTGCGCCACGATGTGATCGCCTTTCTCACCAACGTCAACGAACACGTGGGTGATGCCGGGCGCTACATCCACGTGGGCATGACCAGCTCGGACGTGCTCGACACCGGCCTGGCACTCCAGATGAAGGCGTCGGTGGCGCTGCTGCGGCTCGAGCTCGACAAGCTCGCAGGTGCCATTCGCACGCTGGCCCGCGAGCACAAGGCCACGGTGATGATCGGCCGCAGCCACGCGATCCACGGCGAGCCGATCACCTTCGGCCTCAAGTTGGCCGGCTGGCTGGCCGAGGTCGAGCGCAACCGCGAGCGGCTCGAGCGGCTGGAAACAGCAGTCAGCGTCGGCCAGATCAGTGGTGCCATGGGCACTTACGCCAACACCGACCCTCGGGTCGAGGCGATCGCCTGCGCCAAGCTGGGCCTGGTGCCCGACACGGCCAGCACTCAGGTGATCGGCCGCGATCGCCACGCCGACTACGTGCAAACCCTGGCGCTGGTGGGCGCCGCCCTGGAGCGGTTCTCGACCGAGATCCGCAACATGCAGCGCACCGACGTGCTCGAGGTGGAGGAGAACTTCGCCAAGGGCCAGAAGGGCAGCTCGGCCATGCCCCACAAGCGCAACCCGATCCGCAGTGAGCGCATCAGCGGCCTGGCGCGGGTGCTGCGCAGCTACGTGGTGGCAGCGCTCGAGAACTGCGCCCTGTGGCACGAGCGCGACATCAGCCACAGCTCGGTCGAGCGCATGATGCTGCCCGACTGCTCAGCGACCCTGCACTTCATGCTGCGCGAGATGACCGCCGTGATCGAAGGGCTCGGGGTCTACCCCGACAACATGGCCCGCAACATGAACGTGTACGGCGGTGTGGTGTTTAGCCAGCGGGTGCTGCTGGCCCTGGTCGAGAGCGGCATCAGTCGCGAAGACGCCTACCGCATCGTGCAGCGCAACGCCCACACCGCCTGGAACACCGCCGGCGGGGACTTCAGGGCCAACCTGGAGGCCGACCCCGAGGTCACCGCCAAGCTGAGCCCGGCCCAACTGGCCGAGTGCTTCGCCACCGAGCTGCACCAGGCCAACCTGGGCGTGATCTGGGAGCGGCTGGGGATTTAAGCCGCTACAGCTCAGACAGCCCGCGTCCCAGCAGCACAACCGCAAAGCCCGCCGCCACGGCAGCATCGATGGCGTGGCGGTGCCGCTGCACCCAACCTCCAAACATCTGCAACCATTCCCGCCCTGCTCGGCCGCTCAGCAGCACCAGCAGCGGTGGCAGCCAAACGGCGGTCAAGGTGATCAGATCCAGCAGCAGCCAGGCCGCCAGCCGCAGCGACCAAGGCAGCCCAGAGCGGCCGACTTCCTGGGAGGCGGGCAGGAACAGCACCAACGAGGTCACGTTGACCGCCATCAGGCTGCTGCCTGCGAGCAGGGCAGAACCCAGTCCGGCAGCGGGGGCAGAGGCGGGAGCAGTCGCCACAGCACCGTTGTCGGATGGGCTCAGGATCCGCAAAGCGAGGCAGGCCAGAGCCAAACCCAACATCAGTTGCACCACAGCCGCCACCGGATCCGGACCGCTCTGGTGCAGGGGCGTCGCGCGGCGATCCAGCCGCCGATCCAGGTCCAACAGAGCACCACAAGGGTGGCGCCCAGCAGATAGGCGCCGCTGCGCCGCAGCTGCTGGCCAGGACGCCCCGGCCCGGTCAAGGCGTTGAGCTGACCCAGCAACAGCAAGGGGCTCACGGCCGCGCCCAGGGCCAAGGGCAGCAGCCGCTGCCACAGGGTTGCGTCGCTCAAAGGTGGGGATCCGTCGTCAAGCCCAATGCAACCGCATCGGCACCGCCCCCTCCAGGCTGAGCTTCACCG